>CAZDPQ010000047.1:0-18200 GCA_964507305.1 uncultured Oscillospiraceae bacterium | reverse complement strand
AGTATTCCCCTTCCGCAAGCCCCATTAACAGGGCGGGCGGTCCGGTAGCTTCATGGTGCCGGCCGCCCTCAAAGCTTTGGGCGGTCCGTTCCCGCGCCTGACCTGCCGGCGCGGAGGGTCTGCTGTCTGACTCCGGCTGCCCCGGCAGCAGATCGCCGGGACCGGAGAGTCGCTTAAATCAAGCGGCTGCTAAGTTGGTGTTTGCAATTACTTGCGTTCCCGTTTTTTAAAGTGGCCAACGAGAATCCACTACCCGCTTCTTCGGCTTCAACGACCCCGTCGAAACCAGTGCGCCCCCATGTGAAACAGAAGAGCTCCTTTATTATACACTCCCGGCGGGCGATTTTCAAACGTCCGGCGCGGCGCGTGCATCTCCCGGTCCTTGGAAATGCGGATCGGACCCGATTGACTTCCTTCGGAAAATCGGATAGACTCAATAGTTGTATATGCAACAGTTGAGAGTTAAACAAAGGAGGATCCCATGGATTTCCGTCATCTGCAGCTGCTGACCCGATACGCCAGGGAATACGGTCACGGCAAAATCCGCATTGCCGGGATGTCGGATACCGGGCATACGATCTACACGTTCCTGTTCGCTCATGATGGCGTGTCGCAGGACGATGTGTGCAAGGCGCTCCGGCTGGACAAGACGACCGTTGCCCGGGCGCTGCTGACTCTGGAGGAGAAAGGTTTTGTCAGCCGCACGCCGAATCGGAAGAACCGCCGCAAGAATCTTCTTTCCATCACGGATGAGGGAAAAAAAAGCATCGCCGATGTGGTGCACATTTATGATGATTGGATCACGCGGATATCCGTTTGTTTATCGCCGGAAGAACAGCAGCGTTTTGATGAGTACTGTGTCCGTCTTCTTGACGCAGCGCGAGCAATCAGTGAGGAGAAATGATCATGAGCTCATTCAAGGAACTTCGCATCGTAGACAATTTTTACCAGACATCGGCGTTTTTTCCCATGCCGACCGTTCTGATCTCTACCTTGACCGACGATGGAAGCACCTCGCTCGGCGCGTACTCGCTTTGTTTTCCGTACTATATCGCAGGCAGGGATTATTACGCCATGCTGCTGGAATGCCGCAACAGCTCCAATACCGCTCAGAACCTTTTGAAGCGCGGTGTGTGCGCCCTGAACTTCCTGGAGGACAATAAGGGCGATTTCAAGGAAACGGTCCGTCTGGGCTTTCCCGGTGAGACTGCTGCCGAAAAGATGGCCGGGTGTGCGTTTGAGCTGGAAGCAGGGCAGTGCGGAGGAACACGGCCGCTTGTCATCAGGAAAGCGTTTCAGGTGATGGAATGCACATGGGACGACACGCTGGAGAACGCCTTCGAGGACCGAATCCGCGCGGGGCAGCTTGACGGCGTGGAGCCGCCTTACCGCAGCTTCAATGGCATCACGAGCCGGTTCGGCTGTCACTTTATTCTGAAAATCGATAAGATCCTGGTGAAGGAACGGTTTTATGATGCGATCGTCAACGGAGTGAGAGCGCCGTTATTTCCGCATGTTCCGGTGGATTACGGCTACCGGGACAGTACGAATTTCTGGTACACGAAATTCCGCCGGCCCATCGCCATGAAGATCCCCGCCGCCCGTGAGGCCGACCTGACAGGTGTGGTATATGCCGCCAATCGCATGGATGACAGGATCAAATTCACCGAGGATGCCTGCAGGATGATGACCAAAGTGCCGCGCGTGTTTCTCAAAGCTGCGCTGCAGGGCTGCGTCGACTGGGCCCGGGAAAATAACGTTACGCTGATTACGCCCGAACACATGAAGATCATCAGCGACAAACGCTCAAGAGAAAAGACCGGTGCGTCCCGCGGAAAATCCGGGGGCGGTGCATGAAACATTCAAAAAAGTGGATGATTTTTCATAAAATGGCTTGACTTTTGTAAACACAGCCATTATGCTTAGGAAGCAAATTATCAGAAAGGAGGCAGGCTGCATTGAGAATCAGGATCGCGTTTACACCGTTGTACGACATCTACCATATCGATGCAGGTGACCCTGCCCCGCTTCTTTCCTGATTTAGTCGGATCGATTTCCTGAGCGGCCGTGGTTACCACCACGGCTTTTTTTCGGCGGAAAGCCGCGTCGCGCAGAGGACCGGACCAACGGTTCCCGCAAGTCGCCGGAAGCAAGGAAGACCCCATGAAAGCATTACTCGAATACTTGAAAAAATACAGCGGGCTGTACCTTGCCGGGACTGCCGCGCTGATCGGCGGCGTCGTCCTGGACATGTTCAATCCGAGGCAGGTCCAGCGCATTATCGACGAGGTCATCCTCGGCGGGAAGACCGGGCTGTTCGGCGGGATCGTCCTGGTCCTGGTCGGGATCACGGCCGGCAGAGCGGCGCTCGGCTATGTCAAGGAATACATGTTCGACATGGCAAGCTCTTCCGTCACAGCCAGATTGAGAGCGCGCCTGTTCGACCATATCCAGCGGCAGTCGTTCTCCTTTTTCGACCGGAACAACACCGGCGAGCTGATGTCCCGCATGAAGGAAGACACGGAAAATATCATGCACGTCATCTGCTTCGGCATGATGCTGCTCATCGAGCAGACGCTTTACTTCGTGATCGCTTCGGTGATCCTGTTCGTGATCGACTGGAAGCTCGCGGCCATCAGCCTGGCCATCATGCCGGTCATCGCGTTCCTGGCTTTCCGGCTGGAGAAGAAGATCGGGGCGACATTCGAAAAGCTCAGCGACCAGCGCGCCATCCTCAACACGACGGCGCAGGAAAACCTGGCAGGCGTGAGGTTGGTCAAGGCGTTCGGGCGAGAGAAATACGAAATCGGCAAGTTTCTGAAGCAGAATGAGGAAAACACCCGGCTGAGCGTCGAGCAGGCGTCTGTATTCGCGAAGTACCAGCCGCTGATGGATTTTCTCACGGGCGCCGTGACCGTGCTGGTCATCAGCGCCGGCGGATTTCTCGTCATCGGCGGCGGGCTGACCGTCGGGACGCTCGTCGCGTTCAACTCGTACGTGTTCATGATGATCTGGCCGATGCGGATGCTCGGCTGGCTGGTCAACATGCTTGCCCAGTGCAGGGCATCGCTCAAGAAGATCGACCATATCTTCGAAGAAGAGCCGGAGATCGCGAGCCCCGCGGAGGCGGTCCGGCCGGAGCGCATCGACGGACACATCGAGTTCCGCGGCGTGTCGCTCGACCTGAACGGGAGCGCGATCCTGCGCGACATCAGCTTCGAGGCGAAGCCCGGCAGCACCGTAGCGATCATGGGAGAGACGGGATCCGGAAAAAGTTCGCTGATCCATCTGATCGGCCGTTATTACGACCGGACGGAAGGCGCGATCCTGATCGACGGACGGGACGTGCGCGAGTACGACCTGCAGTCCCTGCGGAAGGGAATCTCGGTCGTGATGCAGGATGTGTTCCTGTTTTCCGATACGATCCGGGAGAACATCCTTTTCGGATGCGGCGGCGGCGGGAGCGATCCCGCAGAGAAGATGGACCGCGCGTCGCGGGACGCACATATCCATGATTTCATCGCCGGGACAGCGGACGGGTACGAGACGGTCATCGGCGAGCGCGGGATCGGACTTTCGGGCGGGCAGAAGCAGCGGATCTCGATCGCCCGGGCGATGGCGCGGGACTGCGGGATCCTGATTATGGACGATTCCACGTCCGCGCTGGATCTCGAGACGGAGCACAGGATCCAGGAGTCGATCGGCAGGCGCCGCGGCATGACCAAGCTGATCATCGCGCACCGGGTGTCGGCCGCGAAGAACGCGGACGAGATCCTGTTCCTGGAGAACGGCCGCATCGCAGAGCGCGGCACCCACCGGGAACTGGTCGAGAAGCGCGGAAAATATTACGAAACATGCAGGATCCAGTTCCAGGGCCTGTTTGCCGACACGGAGGACACACCATATGCCGATCAGTAATTTCAAAGATGACGAGGAGATGAAGCAGGAGATCCGCGCGGGCACGATCGCGCGGCTGTTTTCCTACCTGAAGCCCTTCAAGCCTGAAGCGGCCCGTGCGCTGCTGCTCATGGGAGCCGTCATCGCGGTGGACCTGCTCAACCCGTATTTTCTCAAAGTCGGTATCGACGACTTCATCCGGCAGGGAAACTGGAAAGGCCTGCTCCTGGTCGGAGCGGGCGTCCTGGCGCTCAATGCCGGCGCGATGCTGTGCACCCGGAGGCGGATCATGATCATGGCTTCCCTGACCAACAGGATCCTGGTCACGATCCGCCAGGAGTTGTATTCCCATATCCAGAAGCTGTCGTTTTCGTTTTTCGACGAGCGGCCGGTCGGCAAGGTGCTGGCGCGGATCATCGGCGACGTCAATTCGCTGAGCGACCTTTTCGCCAACAGCATCACGAGCCTGATCCCGGAGATCTTCAAGATGCTGGCCGTCGTGGCGATCATGCTGGCCCTGAATGTCCGTCTCGCGCTCGCGGCGCTGGCCACGCTGCCTTTCCTGATGGGCATCATGGTCTTTGTCAGCCGCCGGTCCCACAAGGGATGGCAGGTCTATCGGAAAAAGAATTCGAATGTCAACGCGTTCACGCATGAGGCTTTTTCCGGGATGCGCGTCATCCAGGGGTTCGCGGCCGAACCGTCGATGTCGAAGACATTCTGGAAGCTCTGCGGAGAATGGAGGGATTCGTTCCTGCGCGCGGTGCGGTACGCGGACTTTTTCTGGCCGTCCGTCGAGATGTCCTGGGGAGTCGGCACCATCGTGGTGTTCGCGGCCGGGATCCGGATGCTGCAGAGCGGTTCGATCACGATCGGGCTTCTGGTGGCGTTCACGAGCTACGTGAGCATGTTCTGGAATCCCATCATGAACATCAGCAATTTCTACAACCAGCTGATGACCAACATCACCAGCGCGGAGCGGATCTTCGAGATCCTAGACATCCGCCCCGACATCGCCGACCTCGAAGCCAGCACGGAATTGCCGCCTGCCGAGGGCGCGGTCTCGTTCCGGAATGTGACGTTCGGGTACAGCCGGGATGTGCCGGTCCTCAGCAATGTCAGCTTCGAGGTGCATCCCGGGGAGACGATCGCGCTGGTCGGCCCCACCGGGGTCGGCAAGACCACCATCGTGAACCTGATCAGCCGTTTCTACGAAGCGCAGGAAGGCGAGGTCCTGATCGACGGCCGAGATGTAAAAAGCGTGACGGTCGAAAGCCTGCGGCGCCAGCTGGGGATCATGATGCAGGATACATTCCTGTTTTCCGGGACGATCCGCGACAATATCCGGTACGGCCGCCTGGACGCGACCGACGCTGAAATCGAGGAAGCCGCGAAGGCTGTGCACGCACATGATTTCATCATGCGCCTCGAAAAGGGATATGACACCGGGGTCCACGAACGCGGCGCGCGCCTGTCGGGCGGGCAGCGGCAGCTGATCGCCTTCGCGCGCGTCATGCTGTCCGATCCTCGGATCCTGATCCTGGACGAAGCCACCGCGAGCATCGACACGCACACCGAAAAACTCGTGCAGGAGGGCATCCGCAGGCTGCTTGCCGGCCGGACGTCGTTCGTGATCGCACACCGGCTGTCCACGATCCAGAGCGCAGACCGCATCCTGGTCATCCGGGACGGCACGATCCGCGAAGAAGGAAGCCACGAGGAGCTCATGGAGCGCGGCGGTTTTTACAGAGACCTGTTCAACGCGCAGTTCCGCTTCCTGGAAGAGCTGCCCGCTGTGTGACGCACGTTCGCCGGGATGCCGCCGGAAAGCGGCGGCATCCCGGGCTTATTCGCTGCCGCGCGGAGCCCGGATATGCTATAATAACAGGGGTCGTTTGAACAGGACACGATGCGGCGATTTCCCGTCGGCCGCACGATGGTGATAGGAGGAGAAAGTCATGATGAGCAGAGCGGAAATCAAGGAGAAAGCCAGGAGCGCATTCACATCCCAATACGGGATCTCGGTCGGAGCGTATGTCCTTTATTCCATCGCCGCGGGCGCTGCGGCATCGGCGACAGCCGGCGCCGGCGCCTTTATTCTGGTCCCGGTGCTGACGGTCGGCTACTGCAGCTATTGCCTGCGGATCTGGCGCGGCAGCCGGGGCGATGTCGGAGATCCGTTTACCTACGGATTCAGGGATTTCGGGAGAAACCTCGGAGGCATGCTCTGGATGCAGCTTTTCATTTGGCTGTGGTCGCTTCTTTTCATCATCCCGGGCATCGTCAAGTACTATGCCTATTCCATGGCTCCATATCTCCTGGCGGACACCAACGTAAGCGCGACCGACGCGATCCGGATCTCCATGAAGATGACGAAAGGGTACAAGGCGGACATTTTCGTCCTGCAGCTCAGTTTCATCGGATGGATCCTGCTGACGGTCCTGACCTGCGGCCTGCTGCAGTACCTGTATGTCGGCCCGTATATGCAGACGAGCATGGCGGGCATGTATGAAACGCTCAAGGCCAACGCGCTCGAAACGGGCGCCGTCACCGCCGAAGAACTGCGCGGGACAAGGCTTGACGGCTGAACGCCGCGATTGTGTCAAGCCAGACAAAATGATTAACAATGAGTCCATATTTTCATGCGGAATCCCCGTTGACACGGAGGGCGTATGATGTTACAGTAGTTTTAGCACTCAGGCATCTTGAGTGCTAAAATGTTTTTACGAGGGTTGTTCCGGGAGTTGGCGTGATGGAGCTGGATGATAGGAAAAGACTGATCCTGCGGGCTGTTGTGGACGATTACATCTCCACGGCGGAGCCTGTCGGTTCCAAGACCCTGGCCGAGCGCAACGAGATGACGGTCAGTCCGGCCACGATCCGCAACGAGATGGCCGAGCTGGAGGAGAAGGGCTACCTGATCCATCCGCATACATCGGCCGGCAGGATCCCCACCGACAAGGGCTATCGCGAATACGTGGACAGCCTGATGCGGATCCCGCCGCTGACGGACGCCGAGGCCGGGAGGGTCCGCGAGTTTTTCGAGGAGGGGTTCGAGGAGATCGCGGAAGTGCTCGAGAGCGCTTCCCATGCCCTTGCCGGCAGCACGGGCTACACTTCCGTCACCCTTACGCCGAGGCTGCGGCACAGTCTGCTCAAGCAGATCAAGATGCTCATGATCGAGCCGGGACGGGTCCTGATGGTCGTGGTACTCGAGGAGGGCGTGGTCAAGGACCGGCTCGTCCGGGTGCCGGACGTGCTGGACGACGCGCAGCTGCTGCAGATTTCGCAGGCCGTCGAAAGCGGGCTTTCGGGCATGCCGGTCGAGGAGATCACGTTCATCGCGGTCGCCGCGGCAGGGAAGAAGACCCGGGTCCCCGAGAGCCTGCTGAACCAGATCCTGTACGAGGCGTATGTGTCGATCAAGCAGGCGGAAAATCTGGGGATGTATATGGACGGCAGCAACAGGATGCTGGCCTATCCCGAGTTTTCCGAGATCAGCCGGGCGCGCAGCTTCATGGATACCCTCGCGGAGCGCGGGATGGTGGCGGGCTACCTGGACGAGGTCAATAAGGAGCTGGATGATGACGCGTCCGGAGATGCGAAGCCCTATATGATCCGGATCGGGCAGGAGATCGCGCTGAGCGGGTTCAAGGACTGCAGCTTCGTGACCACCACATATGGCACCGGCCGCAAGATCGCCGGCAGCATCGGCGTGATCGGGCCGCGGCGCATGGATTACGGCAAGGTCGTTTCGAGCATCAATTTCGTCAAGATGCATGTCAACCGGGAGATCCGCAGGATCTGCGCCGGGCGGTGCGGGGACGGCGTTGACGCGGCGGCGGGACAGGAGGCATAGGCAGGCGGCCCTTCGCGGAGCTGCAGGCCTGCACCGGATAAAGATTGCAGAGGAGTTGTACGATGAAAAGGACGAAGCCCGAATACCCCGGAGAGGACGCGAAGGACCAGGATATCCGTCCCGACGGGATGCCGGAGCCGGCGGAGATCACGGATACGCAAGCTGACGCACGGGAGGCGGAAGCCGGCCGGGAGACCGGCGGCGCACCCGCGGAGGATCGGAAGGCCGGCGGCGCCGGGACAGGCGAAGAGCACAAGTCGGGGAAAAAGGCCTCCGCGGAAAGGGAAGCCGAGGACAGGAAGGATATCCAGATCCGGGAGCTGTCGGATAAGTTTTTGCGGCTCGCGGCGGAATATGACAATTTCCGCAAGAGGACCCAGCGGGAGAAGGAGTCTCTGTATGCCGATTCCGTCCTGACGGTGTCTGCGGCGTGGCTTCCCGTACTGGACAATCTCGAGCGCGGGATCGAGGCGGCCGGAGCGTTCGATTCGGAGGAGGCGCGGAGTGTCGCGGCCGGCATGGCCATGGTCGTCCAGCAGGCGCGGGACGTACTGGCCGGGCTCGGGATCCGGGAGATCGAGGCGCTCGGCAGGACGTTCGACCCTTCCGCCATGCACGCGATCCTGCACACCGACGATGAGAACGCGGGGGAGAACGAGGTCGTTCAGGTCCTCGTCAAAGGATATGCCCGGGACGGTAAAGTGATCCGTCACGCGCAGGTCAAAGTGGCGAACTGACTTTTTTACGATAGAGAAACAGATCGGATCAATCAAGAGATAGAAGATCAGGAGGAATTTATATGGCAAAGGTTATAGGAATCGATTTGGGAACAACGAATTCATGCGTGGCTGTCATGGAGGGCGGAGAGCCCGTGGTCATACCGAATCCGGAAGGGAACCGCACGACCCCGTCGGTGGTCGCCTTTTCGAAGAACGGCGAGCGGCTCGTGGGTCAGGTCGCCAAGCGCCAGGCTGTCACGAATGTGGAGCGCACCGTCATGTCGATCAAGCGCGACATGGGCACGGACCGCAAGATCCGCATTGATGACAAGACATACTCTCCTCAGGAGATTTCGGCGATGGTCCTGCAGAAGCTGAAGGCCGACGCCGAGGCGTATCTCGGTGAGCCCGTGTCGCAGGCCGTCATCACGGTCCCGGCGTATTTCAGCGACGCACAGCGGCAGGCGACGAAGGACGCCGGCAAGATCGCCGGACTCGACGTGCTGCGCATCATCAACGAGCCGACGGCCGCGGCCCTCGCGTACGGGCTCGACAAGGAGCACGACCAGAAGATCCTGGTCTTTGACCTCGGCGGCGGGACGTTCGACGTGTCGATCCTCGAGATCGGCGACGGCGTCTTCGAGGTCCTGGCGACGAACGGCAACAACCGCCTCGGCGGCGACGACTTCGACAACCGGGTCATCGACTATATGGCGGACCAGTTCAAGAAGGACCAGGGGATCGATCTCCGGAACGACCGGATGGCCATGCAGAGGCTCCGCGAGGCCGCCGAAAAGGCCAAGATCGAGCTGTCGGGCGTGGTTTCCACCCAGATCAACCTGCCGTATATCACGGCGGACGCGTCCGGCCCGAAGCACCTGGACATGACTCTTACGCGGGCCAAGTTCGACGAGCTGACCGCTGACCTGGTCGAGAAGACCATGGGACCGACCCGCAACGCGATGGCCGACGCGAAGCTGACGCCCGACAAGATCGACAAGATCCTCCTGGTCGGCGGATCGACCCGGACACCGGCCGTGCAGGACGCCGTCCGCAAGTTTTTCAATAAAGAACCGTTCAAGGGCATCAATCCGGACGAATGCGTGGCGATCGGCGCCGCGATCCAGGCCGCTGTCCTGACCGGCGACGTGACAGGGCTCCTGCTGCTTGACGTCACCCCGCTTTCCCTCGGCATCGAGACGCTCGGCGGCGTTTTTACCAAGATCATCGAACGCAACACCACGATCCCGACCAAGAAGAGCCAGGTCTTTTCGACCGCGGCAGATGGGCAGACACAGGTCGATGTGCATGTCCTGCAGGGCGAGCGCGACATGGCGCAGTACAATAAATCGCTCGGCAATTTCATTCTGGACGGGATCCCGCCGGCGCCCAGGGGCGTTCCGCAGATCGAGGTCACGTTCGACATCGACGCGAATGGCATCGTCCATGTCAGCGCGAAGGATCTGGGGACCGGCAGGGAGCAGCATATCACCATCACGGCGTCGACCAACCTGACCGAGGACGAGATCAAGAAAGCGGTCAAGGAAGCCGAGCAGTTCGCGGCGGATGACAAGAAGCGCAAGGAAGAAGTCGACATCAAGAACAACGCGGATTCGGCCATTTACCAGACTGAGAAGCTGCTCAAGGAGCTCGGAGACAAGGTGGATCCCGCCGACCGGCAGACGGTCGACACGGCAGTGGCCAAGCTGAAGGACAGCATCGCGGCGAACAGCTACGACGCGATGAAGAGCGACACCGAGGCATTGCAGCAGGCTTTCTACGCGATCAGCGAGAAAATCTACAAGCAGGATCCCGGCCAGGGCGCCGGCCCGGGTCCGGGCGAAGGATTCGGCGGCGGCAGCGGCGCAGGAGCGGACCAGGGCGGCGGGACCTACGACGCCGACTTCAAGGATGTCGGAGGAAACGCCAATTGACGGGCCGGCCGTGACCGGCAGGCCGGCCGCGGCGCCGGCGTCAGACATAATCCGGGAAGGACGATCCGTCCGCGCGATGGCGCAGGCGGATTTCTCCTTGCTGTGAAGGGAGCGTATCAAAACCGTGGCTGATAAGAGAGATTACTATGAGGTTTTGGGTGTTCCGAAGGGGGCATCGGAAGAGGAGATCAAGAAGGCCTTCCGGAAGGTCGCAAAAAAATACCATCCCGACCTGAATCCCAATGACAAGCAGGCCGAAGCCAATTTCAAGGAGGCCAATGAGGCATATGCCGTCCTGAGCAATCCCGAACAGCGGGCCAAATACGACCAGTTCGGACATGCCGGGCTTGGCGACCAGGGGTTCGGGGGCTTCGGCGGATTCGGCGGCGCCGGATTTGACGTCGGCGATATTTTCGACAATCTGTTCGGCGGCGGATTCGGCGGCTTCGGCGGTTCATCGTCGGGACGCCGCGCGGGCCCGCAGCACGGCGCGAATCTGAAATACCGGCTTGCTCTCGATTTTCTGGAGGCGGCTTTCGGCGTGGAGAAGGAAATTACGATCACGAAGGACGACCTCTGCGATACGTGCGGGGGGACCGGATCGAAGCCGGGGACGCATACGAAGAAATGCACCGTCTGTGGCGGGACAGGGCAGGTCAGCCAGCGCCAGCAGACCATGTTCGGCACGGTCATGACCAGCAGGAGCTGCGCGGCCTGCAAAGGGCAGGGCACCATTATCGAGGATCCCTGCGAGACCTGCAGGGGTACCGGACGCCATTCGAAGAAAAAGACGCTCAAGGTCAAGATCCCGGCCGGCATCAACCAGGGCGAGATGCTGACCCTGCGCGGAGAAGGCGAGCCCGGCACCAAGGGCGGGCCGCACGGCGACCTTTATATCGAGATATCCATCCGGCCGCACCCGATTTTCAAGAGGGACGGATTCAACACCTATTGTGAGGTTCCTGTCACATTTCCTCAGGCAGCTTTGGGAGGCGACGTGTCGATCCCGACGATCGACGGGCCATACAATTACCGGATCCGCGAAGGCACGCAGCCGGGCGAGACGATCACGATCCGGGGCAAAGGCATCCCCGTGATCAACCGCACGAATATGCGCGGGGATCACCAGGTCAAGATCCTGGTCGAGGTCCCCAAGAATCTCGATCCGCGCCAGAAGGAAATGCTCCGGGATTTTGAAGCCAGCTGCACAGACCGCAATTATCTGAATCGCGGCAGCTTTTTCTCGAAGATCAAGGACCTGTTCAAATGAAGTGGATCGAAGTGACCGTCAGGACGACCGGCGAAGCATGCGACGCGATCAGTGAAATGCTGACCGTGCTCGGCGCGTACGGCATCACCGTCCAGGACCCCGGAGAGATCGCCGCGATCCTCCGCTCCGGCGATTGCCTGGCTTACGCGGATGAGGGCTATGTCGACAGCCTTGGCGCGGATGCCGCGGTAAAAGCATACTTCGCGGAGTTTCCTGCAGGCATCCTGCTCGGCATCCGGGACAGCGAGAACCGGGATTTCGCGGCGACGGACGTGATTTACGCGGCGGACCGGAGCGGGAATGTTTCCCGGGAGG
This sequence comes from uncultured Oscillospiraceae bacterium, assembly GCA_964507305.1. Lineage (GTDB taxonomy): Bacteria > Bacillota > Clostridia > Saccharofermentanales > UBA5734 > JAQVYV01. Next base: position 6,206 of record CAZDPQ010000047.1, on the reverse strand, counting down.
AGCTGCTCGGGCTTGTCGCGGAAGGGATCGAGCGGATCGGATGCTTCCTGGATACGGGGGAGGCGGTGGTTTCCTGGAAATATGTCGAGGATGAAGACTGGGCGAACAGCTGGAAGCAGTATTACAAGCCTTTCCGGATCTCGCCGCGCGTGACGGTCGTTCCATCCTGGGAGGATCATGCGCCGCCGGAAGGCGTGGCCGCCGTCAGGCTTGACCCCGGCAATGCCTTCGGCACCGGCAATCACGCGACGACGGCGATGTGCGCCGACATGATCGACGCCGAGTTGGCCACGCGGCGCGGCCACGCGAAGGTGCTGGACCTGGGGTGCGGGTCGGGGATCCTGTCGGTGATCGCGGCGAAGCTCGGTGCGGAGCATGTCGATGCCGTGGACATCGACCCCGTGGCCGTGAAGACCGCGGCGGAGAACAGTGTCGCCAATGGTACGGACGGCCGTGTCACTGTTTTACAGGGGGATATACGCTCTGTCAGGGGCCGCCGGTATGATCTGGCCGTCGCGAACATCATCGCGGATGTGATCGTGTCCATCGCGCCGGAGATCCCGGCGCTCCTGCGGTCCGGCGGCGTTTTCATTGCCAGCGGGATCATCGCGCCCAGGCGCGGGGACGTTCTCAAAGCGTGCCTGGATGCCGGGCTGATCCCGGATGGCGAACAGCAGTCCGAAGACTGGATCGCGTTCCGTTTCCGGGCTCCGGACCTGTAGGACTGACTTCTCTCCATCGATTGTTGGTTTTTCCTCCTTTCAGGAGGATTTTTTTTTCTTTCAGGGAATTGGATCATCGGACGGCAGGAGGTATGCTTTCGGTGGATCGAAACATCTGAAAGAAGGCTGCCTATGAAAATGAAGTTCACCCCCTGCCGATGGGATCTGCCCGTGATCCTCGCACTTGCGGTCCCGCTGTCCGCCGCTCTGCTGGCCATCCCGCTCCTGTCCTCCCTGCGCTCAGACGCTCCGCCTGTTTCAGGCACGTCGGCCGATTCCTCCTCCTCTTTCTCATCCTCTTCGCCATCCGGCCTTTTCCCCGGCGGCCCCTCCGGCTTCGACGGTTCCGCGGCTGTCTCCGGGGCTGCACGATCGTGCTGTCCGGATCCGTACGATCCTTCCGGCTCTTCCGGATCCTCTCCGACTCCCGCGGCCATGACGCCCGGCATATATTCCTCAACGGATGAGAGCACCGGCGTCCATGGCATCATCGACATCGAGCCGGCGCCGGACCGTGCGACGGTCGCCCGCACATCTGCCTTTTTCGCGGCAGCGATTCCGGACCTTCAGGCATCCCTTTCGGGAAGCACCCGTTATGCCGGCACGATCCTGCTGGACGAAATCACAAGGACATCGGCGCATATTCTAGCGGAGAATGCGAATTGCGCGTCGAATCTCAACGGCTATTTCTATTATCTGATCGACGAGACCGCGTCGACCGATGTGCTGTCGCCGGCCGTGCTTTGCCTGTCGATCCTGTTTGACGAAGATCACCGGGCCGCATGCATCGCGGACGGCACTTTTGCGCAGAAGGATCTGCTGGATCTTTTCAAGCGGTCACTGAAGGCAGTCCTCGGATCCCGTTATTCCGACCGGATCTTCGATTTTTTGTATGGCAGATACCGTGACATGTTTGCGAAAAAATACAGGGGGGAGAGCGTGCCCGCCGAGGCCGTCCGCCTGACCCTTCCCGGAATCGAGATCATTTACAGGGATTCCTTTATGACGTACGCGGAGTTTTATATTACCGAATGAAAAGAAATATGCCGTTCCAATGCCGAAGGAGAAATGAATGCGATATGTGGACTGAATGCCGAAGGTTTCTGCGGGCCGTTTCCCTGTGGCTCATCACCGCGCTGGCGATCCCGCTGCTTCCAGCCGGTCCTGCCTGCGCCGCGGCGCCTGTCCCGGTCAGCAGCCAGGCTTCCTATGAGGACTGGATCCTGGACACGGGCCGTCCGCTCCGCAGCCGGTATCACGCGTTTACCGCGAATTATGCCGCCTACCGAGATTACCGGCTTCTGGTGTACGGGACTCCGGGCGATGTCCCGGGGAACCGGTACGACGCGGCTTCCGGCCAATACGCGGTCCTCGGATATTCCTATGACGAATTCCAGGTCACGAACACTTATTTTCCGAATGATTCCCCGTCGCTTTCCGATCCGCGCCGCTGGAAGAACATCAGCCTCGGCCAGGATTCCGAATTGTCCTGGAAGCGCCTGTCTCCGAGAGAAAAGGAGCATATCAAGTCTGCACGGCTTTATTTCATGGGACAGCCGTTCGGCAACATGAGCTTCTCATCGCTGAAGCTGACCGAAAGCATGTGTGTCGTGACCGCGATCCCGTCATGGTATCTGGGATTCGCTCTGTATACCAATCATTACAATTCCCGGGGCGAGCTGCGGTACGCGACGCTCCACGGCAACGGGATCGGCAGTATCGACACGGCTGTGTCGCTCCGGATCCTGTCGCCGTCCGGACCGGTGATCCGCATCCCTGCGGACCGAGAATATGTCGATATCACATGGGAGATCGTCTATACCGTCACCCGGTACAACGGCCTGGCGATTCCCGCGGATCTGGCGGAGGGCGGAGTAAGCTTCCGCGGTGCACAGGCCGTGTCGGCAGGCAGCGGACCATGGAGGATGTCCAGGACGGTCCGCTATTACCGGACATCGACGGACCGGTCCTCCGACTTTACCAGACGGGTCACGGAAAAGGCGGATGGATGGGCCGTTTCCGACCTGGGAGATCTTTCGGTAAAAAGCGCGTCCGCATCCTTTTCATTGATCGAAGAAGCGCAGACGCTCGTGAATGCCGTTCTCAGCATCAAGGGTGCGATCTCCCTTTTCCGGAAAGATGCTCTCCTTACGGGCACTTTGCTTCCCAGAGATCCCCTGCGGTTCCTGTGCGGCGAGCGGCTGACCGTACGGCTCACATTTACGGATTCGGAACTGCCCTCCGCCGTTTCCATCACGCCCCCCGGTCATCCGGAGGTCCGGGCCTCGGTCCTGAAGACCGGGCCGGACTCCGGATATGCCGAATACAGCTATTATCTGGATGTCGTACCTTCCACGTTGACATGGGATAACAGGCGGCGGGCGCCACCATACCGATGTTCTGCCTATGCGACCGTCGGCAACCGCAGGACCGATTATGCGATCGAGGGGATCGAAGTCACGGGCAGCGTGTATGACATCCTGTACCTTGATTCGACCGCGGAGTGATATCGCTCGGCCGGCAGCCGCAATGCGCCGGTATCGGCCGCACCGGCCACACGGACCACACCGGCCCGATGTTTCGTTGTTGTTGACGCACCGCCATCGTTCGAGTATAATAGCAACGATGTTGCTGATGGTAAGCATATCCCAGAAAGACAGGTTCCCTGTCGTTGAGGGGAGGGAAAAATAGATGTCGGAAGTCAGAGTCAAGGAGAACGAATCTCTTGACAGTGCGCTGAGGCGGTTCAAGCGGTCCTGCGCAAGATCGGGTGTTTTGGCGGAAGTCCGCAAGAGAGAACACTACGAGAAGCCGAGCGTCAGGCGCAAGAAGAAGTCTGAAGCGGCGAGGAAGAGGAAGCGCTGACGATGAGCATCAAGGAACAGCTTCTCCAGGATTTCAAGGATGCCATGCGCGACAAGGACGTGCTGAAGAAGGAGACTCTCCAGATCTGCAGGGCTGCGGTCCTGCAGGTGGAGAAAGACCGGCAGGCCGAGCTTGACGACGAGGGTGTGACCGAGGTGCTGGCGAAAGAATACCGCAAGCGGGCAGAGACTCTTCCGGAGCTCGGCAGCCGTGAGGACATGGTGGCCAGGTACAAGGCCGAGATGGAGCTCATCGGACGATATCTTCCCGAGCGCCTGTCGGAGGAGCAGATCGCGGATCTTGTCCGCGAGACGATCGCCGAGGTCGGCGCTCTGTCGGCCCGCGATATGGGAAAGGTCATGCAGGCTATCCATCCGAAGATCAAGGGGAGAGCCGACGGCAAGCTGGTCAACCAGATCGTGCGAAGTCAGCTCGGAGCATAGCGGCACAGTTTACAGAAAGTTGTGAGAAGCCCGATACCCGCCCATAGGTATTGGGCTTCCATCTATTCGGAATGAATCTTCTGATCGGTAAAAAATGGAATATCACCGGCAGGCTGCAGGAGTCCGATGAAACGGATCTTCTGGACAAACTGCTGGAAATGAGGGGTATCCGGACGCCGGAGGCGCAGGACGCTTTTTTACGCCCCGAAAGGAAAATCGTTCATGACCCCTTTCTTCTCGATGGCATGGATACAGCCTGCGGGATGATCCGGACCGCGTTGGACAGGCAGCAGCGGATCTTGATTTTCGGGGATTTCGATGTGGACGGCGTGACATCGACCTCGATCCTGCTGCTGTTTTTGCGCAGCCTCGGTGCCCGGGTGTCATTTCTGATTCCCGACCGGCTTACGGAGGGATACGGGCTTTCGGCCGAAAGCACCGCGCGGATCGCGGCGGAGGAACCGGATCTGGTGATCACCGTGGACAATGGCATCTCGGCGGTCGAGGAGATCGGCACGCTGAAGAGCCTCGGCATCGGGATCATCGTGACCGACCATCATGAATGCCCGGAAGTCCTGCCTGACGCCGACGCCGTCATCGACCCCAAGATCCCCGGCAGCGCGTATCCGTTCAGCGGGCTTTCGGGAGCAGGCGTCGCGCTCAAGCTGGTGCAGGCGCTTTCCCATCTGTCCGGACGCCGGGACGCCTGGACGGACTATATGGGGATCTGCGCGCTCGGAACGATCGGAGACATGGTCCCGGTCTGTGATGAGAACCGTTCGATCGTGTATCACGGTCTGATCCAGATCAACGCCTCGGCCGACGGAGGGATCCGTTCCCTGTACCGGAAGGCTTCCGCCGCTCCGGGTCAGATCAATGCCGGGACGCTCGGCTATGTTGTCGCCCCGAGGATCAACGCCGCAGGGAGGATGGGCGACAGCACCCGAGCCGTGCATCTTCTGACGGAGGAGGACAACGGCCTGCGGGACCGGATCGCAGACGAGCTGCTTGCGGAGAATGTCCGGAGACAGGAGATCGAGACGGCTGTCTACGAAGAAGCCCGTGAGATGATCCGGAGCACGGACGACACCGGGGATGGAGGGATCCTTGTCGCGTACCGCAAAGGATGGCATCCCGGGGTCCTGGGCATCGTCGCGACACGTCTCGCGGAGCATTTCGGCCGGACGGTGATCGTTTTCGGAGGCGAAGGGAATATATACAAAGGGTCGGCCCGCAGCGGCGACGCGATCTCCGTGCTGGATGCCATCGGCTATGCGTCCCGCCATGTGCTGCAGTACGGCGGCCACCGGAGGGCGGCAGGCCTTGCGGTCGAAGAGTCGGCCATGCCGGATTTCATTGCGGCCGTGCGCGGATTTTCGAAAGAATATTACGCCGGCGGTCCGCCGGAAACCGTATTCGGGATCGACCTCGAGATTTCGCTGTCTCATCTGACGATCGGGAGTATCGAGCGACTTGCCATGCTGGAGCCGTTCGGCGAGGGCAATCCGCAGCCAGTCCTGCTGTGCGCGGGACTTCATATCCTCGGCATCAGCGGCTTGAGCGGCGGCAAGCATACCAAATTCCTGCTCGGGGATGAGAAGGGCCGGACTTTGGAGGCACTCGCCTTCGGTGTCCAGACCAATCTCCTTCCGTACCGCGAGGGAGACCGGATCGACATTGCCTTCAATGCCAGGATCAATGAGTGGAAAGGGACGAGGACCGTTCAGGCGGCTGTCCGTGAACTGCGCAGGACGCCGGAGATCCTGCCGTATGAGGAGACACAGGAGTTCTTCGAAAAGCTGTATGCCGGTTCGCCTTCCGAGGCGGTCGTCCGGCTGGCCGGCAGGCAGGGCAAGCGGGAACGGCATCTTCCGGAGCGGGATGATTTCGGTCCGGCCTACAAGTTCATGCTCAGCCGTTTTTCCTACGAATCCGTTTTTTGCGATATTCCGCTGCTCAGTGATATAATAATGGCAGGCTGCAATCTGCCGATGAGCGCCTTCAGGCTAAACAGGATCATGTATGTTTTTGCAGAAACAGGATTGCTTGAATTGAGAAGGATCTCACCATTCAGGTTTATATTCATGATCCTTCCTAATGTGCAGAAGGTCAGCCTGTCCGGATACTGGAACTACCTGATTCTGTTTGCGGAACCAGGGATGGCGGACCAATGACG
>CAZDPQ010000046.1:0-18279 GCA_964507305.1 uncultured Oscillospiraceae bacterium | reverse complement strand
AATGCGATGAACCGCCCGCCGATCTTGCGGGGGAAGAGGACGTGGTCCTTGTTGTCCTCACCCACGCGGATGGGACAGATGCGCTCCCAGGTGATGAGGTTCGTGCTCCGCGCGATCATCGGCAGGACGCCGCCGGTCTTGATCCGGCGGAGCAGTTCATGGCCTTCTTCGATGATCGTAAGGTCCGCGGTGAAATCGGTGTCGAACACCTTGTCGAATCCGAGCGCGCGCAGCGCCGCGGTAAGCTTGCCGGTGACGATGCTTCCGGGCGGCATGCCGAACTCTTCGCCGAGCGAAATGCGGACCGCAGGCGCTGTCTGCACGACCACATGTTTGCGGGGATCGTTGATCGCGGCCCAGACCTTTTCGATGTCTTCCTTTTCCGTGATGGCGGCGACCGGGCATACCGACGAGCACTGGCCGCACGCGGCGCAAAGCACGTCATTCAGGTATTTTCCATAAGCCGGCTTCACCTCGCTGGTATGGCTCCTGCCGGTATAATCCAGGATGCTGAGGCCCTGGACATTCGCGCAGACCTGGATGCACCGGCCGCATTTGATGCATTTATTCTGGTTGCGCACGAGCGACGGGCTGCTTTCATCCTTCTCCTGCAGGACCATGATGTTGTCAAAACGAGTTTCTCGGATCCCGAGTTCCGCCGTGATTTTCTGCAGTTCGCAGTTGCCGTTGCGGATGCAGGTCGTGCAGCTCATATTATGGTTGGCCAGGAGAAGCTCCACGTTGATTTTGCGGGCTTCCCTCACCTTCGGGGTATTGGTCCTGACGACCATCCCTTCGGCGGCATCCGTGGAACAGGCAGCCTGAAGCACCCGGCTGCCTTCGACCTCGACCGCGCAGATCCGGCAGTTGGCTTTGATTTCCTGGTCCGGATAATAGCAAAGAGTCGGGATATAGACGCCGGCTTTTTTCGCTGCGTCAAGGATCTTGGTCCCCTTTTCCACTTCAACTTCTTTATTGTTGATTTTTAATTTTACTGAACTCATTTCGGCCTCCTTGCGCCGGCAAACGCCGCTCTGCAGATCCATTGAGCCAACCCGGAAGAGGATCTCATTCCTTGAACGCCGGAGCGTACAGATACGCTTCTTTCTTCCGGCTTTTGCGGAGCCTCGAAGTGTATTCCTCGCGGAAGTATTTCAGGGATGTCCTCAAGGAAGTCGGCGCGGCCTGCCCGAGGCCGCAGAGGGAGGTCAGGCTGATCGCTTCGGCAAGATCTTCCATTCGTTTTAGATCCTTTTCCTCTGCGGTTTTCAGGATGAAACGGTCCAGGAGGATCAGCAGATGGACAAGCCCTTCCCTGCAGGGCGTGCATTTTCCGCAGGATTCGTGATTGAAGAATTCCAGGTTGTTTCGGACGATATCGAGAACATCGGTCTGATCGTCCATGACGATGATCGCTCCGGATCCCATCGGGCAATCGCTTTTTGCCATCTCCGCATAGTCAAGCTTCATGTCCAGCATATCGGGCGGGATCAGCGGACCGGACGCGCCGCCGAGCTGCACCATCCGGATCTTCCGGCCTTTATGGACCCCTCCGCCGAACTGCTGGATGATATCGCGGAGAGTCACCCCGAAAGGCACCTCGTACAATCCTCTGTGGCATACGTTTCCGCTGAGGCTGACCAGGCGCGTCCCTTTGGATGACGCGGTGCCGATCGCGGCGAATGCATCGCCGCCCATCCGGAGGATGTGCGGGATATTGGAAAGGGTTTCCACGTTGCTGATCTGGGTCGGCATGCCGAACAGGCCTTCCGTAGTGGGGAACGGCGGCTTGTAGGTGGAGCGCCCCGGGTTTCCCTCGATGCTCAGCATCAGTGCGAATTCTTCGCCGCAGACATAGGAGCCGGCTCCCATGCGTATTTCAACGGAAAAATCATAGCCGGACCCCAGGATGTTTTTCCCGAGAAATCCTCTTTCTTCGGCGGCTTTGACAGCCGCGGACATCAGATAGGCGGCCCGCTTGTACTCGCCCCGGATAAAAATGAATCCCCGGGATGCCCCGACCGCCGCGGCGCTGATGATCATTCCCTCGAGGACCTGGTGCGGATCGTTTTCCATCAGATAGCGGTCCTTGAAATTGCCCGGCTCGCCTTCGTCCGCGTTGCAGATGATGTATTTCGTATCACCGGCGGCATTCCGGACGGATTCCATCTTCAGGCCTACGGGGAATCCCGCTCCTCCCCTGCCTTTTAATCCCGACTGCTTCATTTCGGCGATGACCGCTGCCGGATCCATGGATAACGCGCGACGGAGCGCCGCATAGCCGTCCAGTCGGATATAATCGTCGGCCGAAAGCGGGTCGATCGCCCCGAAACGCTTCGTCAAAAGCTTTTTTTCGATGCCGTCCATGTCACAGCCTCCTGTATTCTTCGATGATGCGCGGAAGATCATCGGCCGTCATGCCGCCGTAGATGTTGTCGTCGACGCTGATGACGGGAGACATTTCGCAGCAGCCGAGGCAGCTGGTGTATTCGATGGAAAAGACGCCGTCCCGGGTCGTTTCCCCGATGCCGATCTGCAGGATGTTCTTCAGTTCCGCGACCAGGTCGAACGACCCGTTGACATGGCATGGCACATCCCGGCAGATCCGTATGATATGCTTGCCTCTGGGCTGCGTCGACAGCAGCGAGTAAAATGTCGCGACGCTGTAGACTCGGCTTTCCGGAAGGTCCATCGCGTCCGCGATGGCCTTGAGGTCTTCATGGGAAAGGTAGTTTCGGTTTTTTTGCTTTTGAAGGTCGGTCAGGACGCTGATCAGGCGATCCGGTGTTTTCCCGTTCCTGCCGACAATTTCCTTTACAGTCATCGTACCATTCCTCCTTGTAGAATACAGGCGGGTCCCGATGCGGCATGTTATTTTCGTTTGAGAAGATCCGGCGGCAGGAAAGCGCACAGGAAAGGCGAAAATCTTGCGTACAGAAGATGCGGATGCAATGCCTATTGCTTTATTGTAGTACGATTTCATCGATCCCGCAATATCGCTTTTCTTTTGTTTTTCGTAGAAAATGGCCGATTTCGTATTTCTAATTTTACCACCGAGTGTTTTAATATAGAGAGGACCGGAACCGCGACGGCAGTCGGCTGAGCGGAGTGCCCGGGCCGGATGGAAAGGTCGGTGCGATGCAGTCCGATGATATGAAAATGTCAGATCCCGGCGATCCCGGCAGCGATTTGCGGGAGGACGGGCCTGCCGTCACGCTCCGGCTCAGCGTGAGGGATCTGGCCGGCTACGCGTATAGGCATGGCGGTCTCGGGAAGGCAGGACTTTTTTCCGACAGCGAGGACACTCCTGTCCGCCTGCACCAGCAATATATCCGCGCGTCGATGAAGCAGGATCCCGACGCGGAGCATTTTCCGGAATACACCCTGAAGGCATCCCGCAGGACCGGCAGCATATGCATGGAGATCCAGGGGCGAGCGGATCTTGTGTCCGTATCTCCCGATGGATCCGTTACGGTCCTGGAAATCAAGACGATCATGGACAGCGGAGGTGTCCTGCCGGCCAAAGCGGACATCGTCCATCTCGCGCAGGCCAGGATCTACGCCTATCTTTTCCTTCTGGACCCACGTCACAACGAAGCATCCGTTTCGGTCACGATCCGGTATGTCCTCGCAGCCGAGCGCAAGATCCGCGACTTCTCGGAACGGTCGGATTTTACCGCGCTCCAGGGATTTTTCGACGATTCCTGTTCGAAGCTTCTTGATTTCACGAAATCCCTGCGGAATTACAGGAAACTCCGGGATATCACGCTCCGGGATCTCCGTTTCCCGTATCCGGAGCTTCGGAAGGGACAGAAGGAATTCATGCACGAGGTGCTCGGATGCATCCGCAGCAAGGAGCCTTTATACGCGCAGGCGCCGACGGGCATCGGGAAGACCATCTCCGTCCTCTATCCTGCAGTCAAGGCGATCCCGAAGAATTACGCGGACTATATTTTTTATCTGACGGCCAAGACATCCACGCAGACGGTCGCGCAGACGGCGCTTCAGGACCTGCGGAACGCCGGAATGGTCCTCCGCAGCATCCGGATCACGTCCAAGGAAAAATTATGTTTGCGAAAGGATCTTTATTGCGACACGCAGACCTGCCCCTACGCGATCCATTACTACGACAACAGCGGCGCAGCGATCCATGACCTGTTCGCCTTCCACTCCGTCGATGCCGATATTTTGACCGGCATTGCCGAAAAGCACCAGGTCTGTCCCTTCGAGATCGGGCTGGACCTATCGCTTTTCTGCGATGTCATCATCTGCGATTACAACTATGTCTTTGACCCGAAAGTCCGGCTGATCCGTTTTTTCCAGGACGATCCCTACCGTTTTGTATTTCTCATCGATGAAGCCCACAATCTTCCTTCCAGAAGCAACGAGATGTTCAGCGCATCGTTCGGAACGGCTGACATCGCAAGCCTCCTTCGGCACGCGGCGCGCTATTCCATCCAGCTGCGCAATTCCCTGGATGCGATATCGCGCTATTTTACGCAGGCGATCCGTTATCTCGACAGCGCAGCGGAGAGTCAGGATCGCGGTACGGACGACCGGTCTGCGGCTCCGGATTCCTTCGACCGTAAAATCGAAGCGAAGGAGCTGTTTCGTGCGGAAAGCATCTGCGCGTCGCGCAAAATCCCTGAGGAATTCACCGGGATCCTGCAGGATTTCATTTTCTATGCAAAGCAGGAGATCGATCTCCTCAAGGACCGCGACCTGCGCAAGGAACTGCTCGACGCGTTCTTCAGCGCCATGTTTTTCGTTCGCGTTTCGACGGATTTTTTCAACGAGCATTATGTCGTCCTGCTATCTTCCACAGGGAAAGACGCGCTTCTCCGCTTCAAATGCCTTAATGCTTCCGAGCGCCTTACGGCATTTCACAATGGGAAAAACGCAACGGTCTACTTTTCGGCAACCATGTCTCCGGAAGAATATTACACAGGTCTGTTCAAGGGCCGATCATCCGACCTGAACCTTCGAAAAAAGATTTTTGCCTCACCGTTTCCACCCGAAAACCTGTGGGTCGGCGTCGTCACGGATCTGTCCATCAAATACGAGGCCAGGCCGTATACACTCGGCAGCGTGGCGGAACTGGCCCTGGCAGCCGTTTGCGTGAGGAACGGCAATTACCTGGTCTTCTGCCCGTCGTTCGAATACCAGCGCATGATTTCCGCCGCATTCGAGAGCCTCGTCCGGCAGCAGGGACCGCAGGCTGTGGGAAAGCCCATCCGGATCCTGACCCAGAAGAACGGAATGAGCGAATCCGAACGAAGTGCCTTTCTGAATGCCTTCCTGCAGAACCGGTCGGACACCCTGGTCGGTTTCGCGGTGCTCGGAGGGGTTTTCGGCGAAGGGATCGACCTGACGGGCGAAAGCCTGTCCGGAGTCATCCTGATCGGCGTCGGGCTCCCCGCCAGGTCGTTCGAACAGGACATCCTGATGGATTATTTCACCCACGAGACCGGAAACGGATTTGATTACGCCTATAGATTTCCGGGCTTCAACAAAATCCTGCAGGCCGCGGGCCGCGTGATCCGCACCGAAACGGACCGCGGATTCATCCTTCTCATCGATGAGCGGTACGGTCGCGAGGATTATAGGATGCTCTTCCCGCCGGAATGGGATCCGCATGCCGTCGGCAATGCTGATGAATTGCGGGAGGGTCTGGAGGACTTTTTCGGCGGGTCCGGATTCGGCGGATCGGATTGATTTCCGCCGAGTCAGACCGAAAAGTCATTCAGCATCCGAAGCTTGGTGTAGTTCCGTTCGAGCCGTTCGCAGACATAACGTGAAGACAGTGCGGCCAGCTCCGCGGCATATTCCGTGTCCAGCCGAAACGAAAAGATTTTTTCGACCGGCGAAGATGCGATATAGCGCATACAATCCAGGGTGGCAGGCGAGACTGAGGCGTATTCCCCGCCCGCGGCAAGGCACCGGCGATCTCCGCACAGGATGCCGCAGCAGGAATGGCTGAAAGCCGCCCTGACGCCAGTGCCTGATGCAAGCGGTTTTCCGCAGGAGACGCACTCATTCAGGACCGGTGTGTACCCGAGGATGAAAAGGAGCTTCAGTTCAAAGACATGGATCGTCAGGGAATGATCCGTGCCGGGTTTCGTGAGCCGGCTGAGCGTATGCAGGACCAGCGTGAAAATCTCATCCGCAGACATGGCTTCCCGGACAGTATCCAGGATCAGGTCGGCCATGTGGGCGCAATAGGTCAGAAGGACCACATCGTTCTGGACCTGTGCGAAGGACTCGATCACGGAGGCGTCGGACAGATAGAAACGCGTCGATTCGCTGCCGGACACCTGGTATTCACCGAATGTCATGGCCGAGGTAGCCAGAAGCATCCTGCGTCCCGGCCTTCGCGCGTTTTTCGCGGAGACCGTCATCATCCCGTGCTCGCGTGTCAGGATCTTCAGCATTTTATCTGCTTCGCCATACGGGATTTCCCGGATGATGATGCCTTTGACCGGAAACGAAGCCATGCACCGACCGCCCTTTCGCTCTCCGCGCGCGGATCTCAGTCTCGCCCGGATGTATAGCCAAGGTCCGCAAGCGCCGCCGGGTCATTCCGCCAGTCCTTGCGTACTTTGACAAACAGCTCCAGATGGACTTTGCACTGGAGCAGCGCCTCGATGTTCTCTCTCGCGCCGATGCCGATCCGTCGGATCATCTCCCCTTTGTTCCCGATCAGGATCCTCTTGTGAGAATCCCGTTCGCAATAGATGACGGCGGAAATAACCGCCAGGGAGCGCGGGCTTCCCTCTTCGCCTGCGCTGTCGTCTGCGCCGGTCTTTTCGGTGAATTTTTCGATTTCGACCGCGGTCCCGTGCGGGATCTCTTCGGAGGTCCATTTCAGGATCTGTTCGCGGATCAGCTCCGCGGCGATGTCCTTCTCCGTCTGATCGGTGAGAGAATCTTCCGGGTAGAATCGGGGACCTTCCGGAAGTCTCTTCCGGATCTGCTCCAGGAGAAGGCCGATCCCGTCTTTCTGCAGCGCGGAGATCGGGATGATCTCATCGAACGCATAAAAGTCCGAATATCGCGCGATGACCGGCAGCAGTTTTTCCTTCTGGACTTTATCGCATTTGTTGAGGAGCAGAAGGATCGGCTTTTTCCATTTCGCACAAACCTCGCAGCAGTTCCGTTCGGTATCGGACGGCGCGGGATTTCCGGCATCCACGATCAGGAGGACGACATCCGCGTCTTTGATTGCCCGCACGGCCTGTTCCATCATTTTTTCACCCAGGCGGCTGCGCGGCGTATGCATTCCGGGCGTATCGGTGAAGATGATCTGTGATGTACCGTCATCGTGGATGTAACGGATCGTGTGCCGGGTCGTCTGGGGTTTCGGCGACACGATGGCAAGGCGCATCTGCGCGAGATGATTCAGCAGTGTGGACTTGCCGACATTCGGTCTCCCGACGATCGCGGCATACCCGGAAACAAAGCCTGTGTCATTTTGTGGCATTCGAATCTCCTTTTACAGCAACCTTTTTGTCCCATTCGTTCATGATCGCGCGCTGCCGGGAACGCATGGCCGTCTCATCCATTTCCGTCCCGTGGTCATATCCGATCAAGTGGAGAAAAGAATGGACCGTAAGGAAAGCGACCTCGCGGCTGAAGGTGTTGCCGATCGCGGCGGCCTGGGCTTCCGCGCGTTCGAGCGACAGCACGATATCTCCCATCTGCACTTCACGGTGCCCGTCCGGAAAGACTTCCGCATATCCATCCGGGATCTCCTGCAGGATCCCGCCGGCCGTATCGACGGCCGGAAAAGACAGCACATCCGTCTCACTGTCGATCCCGCGGAACCGGGCATTCAGCGCGCGGATGCCGGCGTTATCGGTCAGAAGTACGGAAAATACGGGAACGATCCCTTTTTCTTTCAAAAATGCGAAAAGACCTTCGCTCTGCACGGAGGATTCCAGCGCAAGCCGGATCACGCGCCGGACCGGCCTCGCGTCATATGATTTCTGCTCATTCTTTATCTGCAATATCATCGGGATACCGTACCCTGATCCTGAAATAGCCGGAATAGACATGGAGAAATGCCTGGATCAGCTCTTCAACATCCTTGAAGGAGAGCCCGGACTCCACCAGCTGGTCGTCGTCGATTTTGTGTCGGATCAATTTGCGGATGAGTTCCTCCGCCTTCTCCAGGTCGGTGATCCCGGTCGATTTCATAGCGGCTTCAACCGTATCGGCCAGCATCAGGATCCCGGATTCCCGGAAAGTCGGCTTGGCGGTCCGGTAGCGGAACTGGCTGAGGTCCGGAGCGTCCTGGTTGTTCCGCTCGCTCATTTCCTGGGCCTTCCGGAGAAAATAGACCTGTTTGCTTGTGCCGTGATGTTCGTAGATCATTTTGCAGATGATGGTCGGCAGCCGGTATTTTCGTGCGAGCCGCAGGCCCGACTCGGGATGGGCGAGGATGATGTCGGCGCTTGTCTTTGGCTCCAGGTGGTCATGCGGGTTGTAGCCGGACTGGTTTTCCGTGAACATCCCGGGATTCTCGAGCTTGCCGATATCGTGGTAATACGCCCCCACCCTCGCGAGAAGAGGATTTGCGCCGATGGCTTCGGCCCCGGCTTCCGCGAGATTTGCCACCATGACGCAGTGCTGGCTGGTGCCGGGTGCTTCGGTGAACAGACGTGTCAGCAGCGGGCTTCCGGGCTGCGACAGCTCAATCAGCCGCAGCGGCGATACGGAGTTGAAGATCATCTCGAAGAGCGGCATGATCCCGATCGCCAGCATGACGGAAAGCGCGCCGCTTGCGACCGCGTACGAGGCGTCTATGAAAGTGTCGCGGAAGGATGACTTGGTAAGGATGTCCATCGCAACGGTCGACAGAAAGCACGTCAGGGCGGTCGCGATGATAATCAGCGCGTAATTGTTCCTTTTGGCGATGCCGAGCGTG
The DNA here is from genome assembly GCA_964507305.1 of uncultured Oscillospiraceae bacterium. Classification (GTDB taxonomy): domain Bacteria; phylum Bacillota; class Clostridia; order Saccharofermentanales; family UBA5734; genus JAQVYV01. The sequence continues at coordinate 9,353 of CAZDPQ010000046.1, read as the reverse complement.
AACAGCGCGGCGACGATCGACCCGGTGACCGCGACAGCCAGGAATTTAGGGTCGAAGGAGGTCAGAGGATACACTGCGAATGTCAGGAGGATCGCCATCACCGACCCCGCACGGAATCCGAAATACGCGGTGATAAGGACCGCCGCGATATAAACGGGCGGTATGAACACCGAAACGCGCACCAGAGGCACCGAAAGGATGAACGGGATCAGGAGGGATATCATGATCGAGACCCGTTCCTTGAATGTGCCGGCCGAATCTTTTTCGGTCATACGGAGATACAGCATGAGGATCGTCGCGATCAGCAGCACCAGCAGGATGACACCGCTTAAATAAACAAAATCGAATCCGCCGGTGTTGACAAGATCCATCTCCAGCAGCTGCGAATATTTTTCCGAAGTGATGATTTCGCCGTAATTGACGATCCGGGTGCCTTTCGCGATCAGGACCGGATTGTCGATGACGGTCTTATAGGCAAGATCCCTCGCGGAATCGGTCGCTTCCTGGTCGAACACCAGATTCGGCTTGAGAACGGCCGTCAGGACCGAAGAGATGATATCCGTTCCGATCCCGAAGGGCTCCAGGCTCTTGGATACCGCGTTGATGCCGGACTGGATCCTGGCGGGCAGCGTCTCGGCGCTGATGCTGTACGACATGACCGCTTCCGCGATCCGGGTGATGTTCCCGGAATAGCTGTCGTATGCGGCCTGGTCCATGTCGATCAGCGTCCTGCACTCTGCGGCGGACAGATCCGCCTGCGCGGCTGCGGCGATATCCGCACGGAGCGTGGATGCCGCCTCGTCGAGCGGGATCGGCGCGGAGCCTGCGAGGGCATCGTAATACTGCTTCCTTACAGCGGCCGCCTGCTCGAGCAGTTTTCCGATATCGGCGATGCAGGCAGGGGCCACGGCCGTGTCCACCGTGAGGACATCGCGGACATCCGCGGCGGCCTGCGCGGCGCGTTGGAGTGTGGCCGTCGTGTCCACGACGCTGCGGATCGCGTTGATGTCATAGGGGCTTGCCTGGCCGACTTTTAAATCATATTTCGGCGGGATCGAAACATAATACGTCGACAGGACGATACCCGCAGCGATGATGATTATGAAAAGGTATTGAAGATAGACGCGCACTTTTTTTCGGGTGTTCACTTGACATCAAACCTCCCAGTTTCTGACTTTTTCATAAGCCCGGATGATCTTCTGGACGATCCCGCTCCGCACGATGTCTTTTTCCGTCAGGGTGATGACGGAAATACCGTCGACGTCTCCGAGGATCGATATGGCATCGATCAGGCCGCATTTCTGGTTGGACGGCAGATCGATCTGGGTGATGTCTCCCGTGACGACCGCTTTTGAATTGAAACCGATCCGTGTCAGGAACATTTTCATCTGCTCGGGCGTCGTATTCTGGGCCTCGTCCAGGATGATGAACGCGTCATCCAGCGTCCGCCCGCGCATATAGGCCAGCGGTGAGACCTCGATCGTGCCTTTTTCCATGTTTTTCAGATAATTTTCGGTGCCCATGAGCTCGTTCAGGGAATCGTACAGGGGTTTCATGTAAGGATCCACTTTATTCTGGAGGTCGCCGGGCAGAAAACCGAGCTTTTCTCCTGCTTCGACGGCAGGCCTTGTGAGGATGATGCGGGATATCCTGCGGTTGCGGAACGCGTTGACCGCCATGGCGACCGCGAGGAAGGTCTTGCCTGTCCCGGCCGGTCCGACGGAAAAAACGACGTCGCCGGTCTCGATCGCCTTGACGTAATTTCTCTGGCCGATGGTCTTGCTTCGGATCGGCCGGCCTTTCGCCGTCACGCAGATCGAATCGGGCGAATACCCCGCGACAAGCTGCAGGCTGCCATCCCTTGCCATCTCGGACAGATAATTGACGAGCTGCAGGCCGATGGTTTCGCCGCTCTCGTGAAGCTGCAGGAGACGCTGCAGGACCGTGTCCGCCTTGACGATATCCTCATCGTCTCCCTGGATCAGGATCCCCGTGGGTTTCAGTTCGATCTTGACATCCAGCAGATTTTCGATCGCTTCCGCGTTGCCGTTGAGCGCTCCGAAAATTTCCGCTGCTTTCCTCTGGTTCTCGACCGGAATGATTCGCTCGATCAAATCAGCACCTCGTTGCCTCTCTCATTTCAGCAGATCGAACCGGTAAGCCGGACTGTCCTCGCGCAAACGCGGGATCGTGACCTTGTCGGATTTGCTGATTTTAAAATCCACATTGTACAGCTCCAGTTTCTCCCCTACGCCGCTGACCATCATGATGGCCCGCTCGAGATCTTCGGCCCGGGCGATCGCCTTGATCTCAAACTGCGCGTTTGCGCTGAACTGCTTGCCGTTGATGACGATATACTGCCCCGCCTCCCGGATCTCGGACGTCGCGACCATGCGTTCTTCATTGACGGATATAGCCTGGGCTCCCGCCGCGCGCAGTTCGTTGACGACGGAGCGCAGGTCGGCGTCACGGATGAACGAATCCGTGCCGGCCGTCAGCGTGATGATGACACCCGATCCGCTCACCTCTGTAAGGCCCGCGAAGATCTCCGCGTTTTTCTTCTCTTCCATGATCCGCTGGAAAGCGTCGTCCGCGGCGTATGTCTGATTTTCGACCGCCTCGACATAATCTTTCAGCTCGGTGTACCGGTCCGTGAGATCGCGGTTGATCCGGGTCTGCGTGATCAATTCGTCCTGGATCTCCTCAAGCCTTTTGCTTGACAGCAGCTGGAGATCCTGCGCGCTGTTGATGCTTTTAAGCTGAAGGGCGATCAGGATCCCGAGCAGAATGCAGACGATGAGAAATGATACCGAGCGCAGCGCGCTTTTCCCCGTACTCATGAAACGGCTCCCTCCTTAAGGGCATCGATATATTGGCTGATCTTGTCATAATCGGCGAAAGGCGGGATGATGACCAGATCCGACACCTCGATCCTGAAATAGATGTTGGAAATGATCCTCCCGTTGAGATACTCGTCACCTTCGAGCATTTCGCGGATGCGCGCGATGTCGCCGACGCATTTGACCGTATACGGAACCGGATACTTCCGCTTGTTGATCTGGATCGTGGGCCCGTTGCAGGTCAGTTCGCTCGTCGTGACGACGCGCTCGCCGTTGACCGAAATGGCGATAGCCCCGGCGCTCCTCATGATGTCGACGACCTGCCGGATATCGAGGTCATGGATCGCGGATGTGATGGCCGGATATGCCGGATCATCGACCATCTGGTCATCGAGCGTGACGATCACGCCCGGCCCCCGGATCTCCGTAAATCCCGCGATCTTGTCGATGAAAAGGAGCGAATCGAGCAGCTTGGTGTATCCAGAATCGATCAGCATCTGCTTGAGCAGCTCGTTTTTTCTGTTCCGGAGAGCATCCAGCTCGGATGTGGCTGTGACCGTGTATTCCTTCTCGGATTTCAACAGGTTGGTGTAATAGGTGATGTCTGCCTTGGCGGCGTTGGTCTTTTGCTTCTGCTCTTCGATCGTCCGGATCTGAAGCGATATCAGGACCCCGAACACGAACAGCAGAAGAAACAGAAAGGCCTGGTTGTCTGCCGAAAAGAGCTTGTTTTTCTTTTTATCCGACTTTTTCCTTCTCAATTTGACCCGTTCTTCCGATGGGCTTTACGATCCCGCGCCATGCTGCAGGGTATCGAGCAAATGCCTGAAATGATCCGGCACCGGAGCTTCTACCATTATAACACGATTCGTCACGGGATGGGTGAATTCGAGCCGGAAGGCGTGCAGCGCCTGCCCTTCGAGCGGGATCTCCTTCCGGATGCCCCCGTACAGCGGATCGCCAAGGACCGGGTGGCCGATGTGCGACAAATGGGCCCGGATCTGATGGGTCCTGCCGGTTTCGAGGACCAGCTCCAGATACGTGTACCGGGGAAAGCGCTGCAGGACCCTGAAATGCGTGACCGCCCGTTTTCCGTCCTTCACGACGGCTGCTTTGAGACGGTTCTGCGGGTTCCTGCCGAGCGGCAGATCGACCGTCCCCCCGTTTTCGCGGACCGCTCCGCACACGACGGCAAGGTAAGTCCTGCGGACTTCGTGGCGGCTGATCATGGAAGCGATCCTGCCGTGGACTTCGTTGTTTTTGACGATCATCAGAAGGCCCGATGTGTCCTTGTCGATCCTGTGGACGATCCCCGGGCGAAGCACGCCGTTGAGATCCGACAGGCCGTCCCGATAGCGGTAAAGCAGCGCGTTGACCAGCGTGCCGTCCCTGTGACCCGGCGCCGGGTGCACGACAAGGCCCTGCGGCTTGTTGACCACGGCGATCCATTCGTCCTCATATACGATATCAAGCCCGATATCCTGAGGTTCGGCCCGGCTTGCCGCCGGCGGCGGCAGGACCACATCGACGGCGTCGCCTTCGCGGAGCTTCAGCGAAGGCTTGCACGGCTTCCCGCCGCATGTGACTTTACCCTCCTGGATCAGCCGCGCGATATAGGCGCGCGAAACGCTCTCCATCTGCCGGGCCAGATAAAGATCAAGGCGCATTCCCTCGGAATCGGCCGGCACAAGAAAATTCAAAGCGCTTTCTCCTTTGCGGCAAAATCAGACAGAAAATGGCTGTCAAAAAGGATGAACAGGGCCATCGCGATCGTGCCGCACACCACGCAGGAATCCGCGACGTTGAAGGTCGGAAACACATAGCTTCCGAAATGGAGATCGATGAAATCCGTGACCCCGCGGAAAACCACCCTGTCGATCAGATTGCCGATGCTGCCCGCGCAGAGCACGGAGAGAACCGCGCGGAAGCGGCTGTTCCGCGACTTGATGATTAGATAGATCATGGTCGCGCTTGCGATCAGGGAAATGCCGGCGAGCGCGTAAATGCCCCAGTCCCTGTCCGCGAGAAAGCTCCATGCCGCTCCTCTGTTCTTGCGGCATACCAGATAGAAAAAGCCGTCGATCACCGGAATCGAACCGGATGGGCCGATGAGCTCCCTCGAGAAATACTTCGTCGCCTGATCGGCCGCCAGCAGAACGATGATGATCAATGTCCAGACCATACCCAAGTCTCCTTTATATCGTTGTACTCGTCAAACGCATCGGAACGGATCGTTCCCTGGATCCTCTTGCTCAGCAGCGCGGCATTGACCTTGAATCCGATCCCGTAGAAAGGCCCGGACCCGAGCGCCCGGTACATTGGCGCGCACAAGTCATATTCAGCAACGGACGTCCCCGGATCGTCATATCGCGCGGCGATCTCCGCGGCTGCCTCGCTGAAAGCACTGTTTCCGGTGTCAAGGGTGTCCGAGCCGGCAAATACGGGACGGGACGCATGCAGGAACAGCCAGGCGGGATCCGGTCCTGCGCCGGTCACGGCCTGCCGGATGATGATGTCATACGACTTGTCACCGACCGCTTTTTCGTACCCCGGCCGGTCCAGGGGCATCAGCGTGAAGCGGATGGCGTTTTTCGTCAGGATCCTCTCCAGGTTTGCGATCACTTTTTGTTCGATCGGATCATCCTCTAAATAACAGATCTTCAGAAGAGCCCCGGACTCAGGAAAAGTATCGGCATTCGACGTAAAATCGACGGTATCCGCACATCGTCCCTCGTGGATGACGCCGGATGTACCGAGAAATGGAAAGGCGGACGGGATGCACAGGATCTCCGCGATCCCTTCGTACAAGGAAGAATCGCCGAACAGGGCTTTCATGTATCTTGAACGGCCCTCATCCGCGAGCAGCCGGCCTTTCCCCTGGTTGAGCTGAAAGAAAAGAAATGTTCCGCCCGGGAAACGTGACATCGCCAGATCGTTGCGAAGATAATATTCGCCGTACAGCGAGTCATTCAGCAGCACGATGTCGATCCGGTCGCTGCTGAAGGCCTCCATGGCTTCGCGGCTGTCCTTCAGCAGGATCGCGGTGATCCGGGTGATCCGGTATCCGGCGGCGTCCCGGTGATCCCGGAACAAGGATGCCTCAAGGCCCGCCGCGGCATCGTAACGGTCGATCCGGTAAGGTCCGGTGCCCGGAAAGACAATGGCCTTCGCATCCCGGAGCGTCGAAGCCTGCAGGATGGGAAAGCAGAGAGCGTACTCGAAAAACGGATCCGGGGCGGAGAGCGTGAAAACGACAGTCCTCGCGTCGGGCGTGCCGACGGCGGCGATCCCCCGGAGCATTGCCCGGTAATCCGCATTGCCGGATGAAAAGATGAATGCAGCCGTCGCGGCTACGTCAAGACTGCTCAGGATCGTGCCGTCGTGGAAAGGGATGCCGGACTTCAGCCGGACCGTATGCGTCAGTCCGTCGGCCGAGACCTCGTGTTCCGCGGCAAGCACCGGAACTGCCCGCTGATCCGGACCGATCCGGTAGAGGCTCTCGTAAAACAGCCAGGTCATCCGGCTCCACTGAAAGCGTGTCGTGGCGAGAGGATTGAGCGATTCCGGCGCCTGCATCCAGAGCCTGAGCGTTCCGGATGCCGACGATTGCTCCAAGTCGGATACCGCCGATCCCGAAGAAACTCCGCTCCCGGAAGACACAGGCTCTGTCGGCTCATGCCCCGAACAGGACGGGAGAAGAAAAACCGCAGCGCAAAAGAAAGCCGTCAGCATCCTGAGAGCATGGCGGTCCGATATGCGTGTGGATCCCCAGGCCGTCAACCGCATCGTCCCTTTCACCTCATGTCCTCTGGATCCGTTCAAGGGACAGGGTCCTGCCGGTCGATTCATCGATCTCCGCAACAACCGCAGAGAAAACCGCCGGGCCATCTGCGACTCTATACGGAACCGGAAGTTTTTCAACAAAACGCCGGATGGAGCTGTTGATCTCCATCCCGATCACGCTGTTGACAGGTCCTGTCATCCCGACATCCGTTATATAGCCGGTCCCCTTTTCGAAAATGCGTTCATCGGCGGTCTGCACATGGGTGTGCGTCCCGATGACAAGCGATACGCGGCCGTCAAAATAGCGGGCAAAGGCCTGCTTCTCCGATGTCGCTTCCGCGTGAAAATCGACGATGAGGATCCTGGTGCCGAACCGGCGTTTCAGATCCGGGATCAGGGACTCCGCACATTCGAACGGGCAATTCGACGGCGCCATCCCTACGCGGCCGAGCAGATTGACCAGCACGGCCTTGCCGGTGCCTGCCGTCACGGCCGCATATCCCTTCCCCGGCCAGCCAAGCGCTCCGTTCGCAGGTCTCGCGATCCTCGGCTCGCTTTCGATGAATGGGATGAACTCACTCTTCGACCAGGTATGGTTGCCCATGGTCAGAACGTCGAGCCCCGCATCGAACAATTCATGCGCCACGGCCGGCGTCAGCCCGAGGCCTGCCGCTGCATTCTCGGCATTGGCCGCGCAAAGACCGATCCCGTATTCCTTCCGGATCTTCGGCAGTACTTCGCGGACAGCCTTTCTGCCGGAAGAACCGACGATATCCCCGATAAACAATACTTTCAAACGCGCCTCCCGCCATCCCGGTCGTCCGGGATGCCCCGCCGCGCGCTGTCGGCGCGCCTGAAGGGCCTGCATTGGTGCCTATTATAACATAAATGCACCCTTACCGGTACGTCTGCGGACTGTTCCGAAGACGCAAAAGACCGCACGGCATCGCGCTGTGCGGTCTTCTGTCGAGTCTATTCAGCGGATCATTTGGCAAAATCCGTCGCTCTCGTCTCCCGGATGATGTTGACCTTGATCTGGCCCGGGTAGTCCAGTTCGTCTTCGATCTTCTTGCAGATCTCCCGTGCCTTCAGGATCATATCGTCATCCCGGACGGATTCCGGCTTGACCATGATCCGGATCTCGCGGCCCGCCTGGATGGCGTAGGACTTTTCGACCCCTTCGAACGAATTGGCGATCTCCTCGAGCTTCTGGATCCTCTTGATGTAAGTCTCCAGATTTTCCCTTCTGGCTCCCGGCCTGGCGGCAGAAATCGCGTCGGCCGCCGAAACGAGGACGGAAATCAGATTGTCCGGCTCGATGTCCCCATGATGGGAAAGGATCGCGTTGATCACGACCGGGCCTTCCTTGTACTTTTTCGCCACATCGCCTCCGAGGGTGATATGGGATCCTTCCATCTCGAAATCGACTGCTTTGCCGATGTCGTGCAGAAGGCCCGCCCGCTTGGCCATGGTGGGGTCAATCCCCAGCTCTGCGGCCATCATGCCGGCGAACCAGCATACCTCGAGGGAATGCTGCAGGACATTCTGCCCGTAGCTCGTACGGTACCGCAGTTTGCCGAGAAGACGCACGATCTCCGGATGCAGTCCGATGATCCCGGTCTCGAAGACCGCTTTCTCACCTTCCTGCTTGATGGTCGCTTCGACTTCTTTTCTTGCCTTTTCGGCCATCTCTTCGATCCGCGCGGGATGGATCCTCCCGTCGATGATCAGCTTTTCGATCGTGATCCTGGCGATCTCTCTCCGGACCGGGTCAAAACTCGAAAGGATCACTGCTTCGGGCGTATCATCGATGATCAGGTCAACGCCCGTGATCGTCTCGATCGCACGGATGTTGCGGCCTTCACGGCCGATGATCCTGCCCTTCATCTCTTCGTTGGGCAGCGCGACGACCGAAACGGTGTTCTCGGAAACATAATCAGCGGAGAACCGCTGAATCGAATTCACAATGATTTCTCTCGCTTTTTGGTCGGCTTTCTCCTTCGTATCCTCTTCCATCTGCTTGAGCATCAACGCCATGTCATGGCTGTATTCCTGCCGCGCTTCGTCAAGGACGAAATTCTTGGCTTCTTCGACAGTAAGCCCCGAAATCTTCTCCAGTTCCACGATCTTCTGTTTTTCGATATCGCGCGCCTTTTCCTCCATGGCAAGCACCTCGCTTACCCTGTCGTCAAGCGCGCTTTCCTTCTGGTCAAGAATTTCCAGCTTGCGCTCGAGATTTTCCTCTTTCTGCTCCAGACGGTTACGGTCCTTCTGCAGCTCGAGTTTTCTCTCCTTGATGTCACGATCCAATTCAAGCCTGCTCTTATGGATCTCCTCCTTGGCTTGCAGGAGAAGTTCCCTCTTCCTGTTCTCGCCTGTTTTCTGCGCTTGGGCCATCTGCTTCTGCGCTTCTGTCTCCGCATTGTCCCTGGCTTCATCAATGCTCTTCTTCTTTTTACTGAATCCAAGTTGATAAAAAGCTGTGACTACAGCTATACCAATGACGATCCCGATGACCAGGCCAATAATGACACTCATCGTATCTATGGCAATCACCTCCACTATTCTATTTTCAAGTTACGTATATACATCCCGGAAGGGAAATATATAAGCTACTCTATATTGTATAAATCTTTATTAATTGTGTCAATAGCCGGAAATTCATCGCTTTTTTTAGGTAAATTGTAATCTTTATTCCCCACAAATCCAGGAAATACGCGTTGCAAACCA
>CAZDPQ010000045.1:0-18285 GCA_964507305.1 uncultured Oscillospiraceae bacterium | reverse complement strand
CGGGATCCGGTTCCTCCTCGGAGATCATCACGTCGGAAGACCTATCGGGGACTTCTTCCGACGGATCCGCATCCGGAACGGAGTCCGGCAGCGCAGACTCGTCGCAGGCCGTGTCCGGCACGTCCTCCGCCGCGTCGTCCGCATCCGCCGCTCCGACCAAGGCTCCCACCGTGACCCCCGCGGGCGACATCATCGCGACCCATACGATCAAGGAAGGCGAATGGCTTTCCAGCATCGCCGTCAAGTATTATGGCAGCAGCAGCGCCAAGTACCTGACCGCGATCGTAAACGCCAACAAGGACAAGTATCCGAAATTCACAACCGATTACTATGTATCGGGCTGGGTCATCGACATCCCGAAAGTCGACTGACGCGCCGGGCCGCCGTAAATTCCGCGAAAGCGAAAGACGCATCCTCCGATGCGTCTTTTTTTTACAAAAAACGCCTTCGGTCCGCTGCTTTTTGCAACATTACATAGAAATCCCTGCAAAATCCCGGATTAGCGCCGAACCTTCTTGGAATATCCGGCTTTTTCGTATAAAATAGCTTTATCCGTAAAACCACGATCCCCGCAGCGAATGGAAATCCGCCGAACGACATGAGGTGACGCCGATGCATAAGAAGCTTTTTATTCCCGGTCCCGTTGAAGTCACGGACGTGGTGCTGCAACGCATGTCGGAGCCGATGATCGGCCACCGCTCCAAGGCGGCGTCGGCTCTCCAGCGCGGCATCAGCGACAAGATGCGCCGGGTCATGTACACGGAAAACGAGATCCTTCTCTCGACATCGTCGGGCAGCGGCCTGATGGAAGGCGCAGTTCGGTCCTGCACGGCGAAACGCGCCGCGGTTTTCAGCATCGGGGCTTTCGGCGACCGGTGGTACAAGATGGCCAAAGCGAACAATGTGCCCGCAGACTGCTTCAAGGCAGAGCTCGGGCAGGCCACGCTTCCGGACGACGTCGACAGGGTCCTCGCGACCGGCGCCTACGACCTGGTCTGCATCACCCACAACGAGACCGCGACCGGCGTGATGAACCCGGCCGACGGGATCGCCGATGTCCTGCGCAAATACCCGGAAGTGGTCTGGTGCCTTGACACCGTCAGCTCGCTCGGCGGGACGAAGATCGAGGTCGACCGTCTCGGCGTGGATGTCTGCATCACATCCACCCAGAAATGCCTGGGCCTCCCTCCGGGAATGTCCATCGCGTCGGTGTCCGAAAAAGCGATCCTCAACGCGCAGAAGGTGCCGTTCCGCGGACTGTATTTCGACTATGTCGAGCTTTACAATTATATCAAGGAAAAAGATTACCAGTACCCGTCGACGCCGTCCGTCTCCCACATGTTCGCGCTTGACTTCCAGCTCGACCGCATCCTCGCCGAAGGCCTGGACGCCCGGTTCGCCCGTCATCGCCGGATGGCCGGCATCGTCCGGGACTGGGCGTCGCAGAATTTCGGCCTTTATTCGAATCCGGACTACCTGTCGGACACGGTCACCTGCATCACCAATACGCGCGGGATCTCCGTATCGAAGCTCAACGAACGGCTCGGGGAGCGCGGATACGCCATCTCGAACGGCTACGGACCGCTCAAGGACAAGACATTCCGCATCGCGCACATGGCAGACGCCACACCGGAGGAAGTTACGGCCCTCCTGGCCGTGATTGACGAAATCCTCGCGTCAATGGTAGAATAACGCTTGATTGTATACAATTCGCCTGCGCCCCCGGCGGCCATGGCCGGGAAGAAGCGGCGGCATCGGTTGTTTTCAGGAGGGCTGTCATGAAAATCATCATTACCGAAAAAATAGCGTCCGAATCGGTGGATTATCTGCGGAAACGCGGGTTCGAAGTCGACGAGAAACTCGGTTACGCCCAGACCGACATCGAGGACATGATGGAGCCCTATGACGCGATCATCGTCCGCAGCGTCACCCAGGTCAACGGATCCCTCATAGAGAAGGCGCCCAATCTCAAGGTCGTGGGCCGCGCCGGGAACGGGATCGACAACATCGATGTGAACGCCTGCACGAAGAAAGGCATCATTGCCGTCAATACGCCGGAAGCCAACATCATGGCGGCGGGCGAGCTGGCCGTGGGCCTTGCGTTCGCGGTGTTCCGCAACATTTCCCTGGCGGATCGCAAGGCGCGCGAAGGGGATTTCCGGCGGGCGACCATGATCGGCAACGAGCTCGAGGGCAAAGTCGCCGGCATCATCGGCCTCGGCCGGATCGGATCGATCGTCGCCCGCAAGTTCAAGGGCATCGGGATGGATGTCGTCGCCTATGACCCGTACATCACGGATGATAAATTCGACAAACTTGGCGTCCGCCGGTGCCGGAAGCTCGAGGAGCTGACCGCTGTCGCCGACCTGATCACGTTCCATACCCCCAAGAACAAAGAGACATACAACATGCTCGATGCCGATGGCCTGGCGAAATGCAAAAAAGGCGTCCGCATCATCAACGCTGCCCGGGGCGGCCTCGTCAACGAAAAAGCCCTGTATGACGCCCTTGTGTCGGGCCAGGTGGCCGGAGCCGGGATCGATGTCTTCGACAAGGAGCCGGGCTACGACCGGAAACCCGAAGACCAGGATTATGCCAATCCTCTCCTGACGCTGCCCAACTGCATCGTCACCCCGCACCTCGGCGCGTCGACCCATGAGGCCAACTCCAATGTGGGCACGGCCGTAACGGAGCTCGTCGCCAAGGCCCTCGAAGGCGAACTCGTCGCGGCGATCAACATGCCGTCCATCAGCGGCCGCCTCAGCGAGATGGCGCCATACATCGAGCTAGCCGAAAAGCTCGGCTCCATCTACTACCAGGCGGAGAAAATCTGCGTCAACCGGATCGAAATCATCTTCCGCGGCGACCTCGCTTCGAAAGAAACCGCGCTGCTCACGCTGTCCGCGCTCAAAGGCTTCCTGACCCCCATCGCACAGGAACGGATCAGCTACGTCAACGTCATGCAGAACGTGCGCGACATGGGGATCGAAGTGGTCGAGAGCCGCTCCACCCAGCTTGAGAAATACACGAATCTGATCACGATCATTTTCTCATCGCCCGAAAAGACCCTCTCGGTCTCCGGAACCGTCTTCGCGAAAGACACGATCCGCCTCGTCGATTTCTTCGGATACCATCTGGACTTCGAGCCGGCCGCCAACGTGATCGCGATGCAGAACATCGATGTCCCAGGCATCATCGGGAAGGTCGGGACGGTCTTGGGATCCCGCAACATCAACATCAATGCCATGAACTGGAGCAGCAAAAAGGAAAAGCAGCGCGCCGTATCCTTCCTCAGCGTCGAGAAAGACATCGACCAGGATACGGTCGACGCGCTGCTGGCCGTCGAAGGGGTGCTTCGGGTTTCCGTCCTGCATTTTTAGGGAAGGACGGAAACTTCCCGTCTCAGGATTCGTAGATCGTCTCCGATACGCCGAGCGTCGGGTTGAATCGGTTGCGGACGGAAATCATCCGGTCCGTGCCGATTCCGAAATCCACCGGCAGCTTCCGGGGGTTGGTCCCCGTGATTTCGCGGAACACGCGGTTGAAATGGCGGATCGTGTCGTAGCCGCACTGCGCGGCAATGCCGGTGACCGTCTGCGGCCGGCCCGCGTCGCGGAGCATTTCCGCGGCCTTTCCGATCCGGACGGTGTTCAGGTAGCGGGAGAAAGTCATCCCCGACAGCCGGTGGAAGAATTTCGAAAAATAACTGTGGGAAAAGCCCATGAATCCGGCCGCGTCTCCGAAGGTGATGTAGGCATAATTCCGGTCGATCTCCTCGAGCAGGGATTTGCACCGGACGGCGCGTCCGTCGGACGGCGCAGCCCTCACAGGGAGTGTTTCCTCCCCGCGGAAAACTTTCGCCGTAAGATCCGTGAGGAACGACTCGATGCGGATCTCGTAGTATGGCTCGCCGGCCGTGATTTCAGCCCGGACCGCGTCGAAGACGCCGCCGATGCCGTAATCGTGCTTCAGAAGGGTGTCCGCGAGACGGTGCTGCCCCAGGATCCCGCGGACCGGCGCTGCGTCGGACAGGATGACGCAGATCACGCTGCCGGCCTCTCCGCGGATGGAGTGGATGTCGCCGCCGCTGCAGAACAGGCTTTGCCCCTCCACGGCGCGGCAGACGCGGTCGTTGACGGAAACGGATGCCCGCCCCTTGCGGATGTGGATGTATTCGCTTTCGAAGTGCCAGTGGGGAAGATTGTGCAGATTGTGGTATTCCCCGATCCAGACATTCTCCTTCCGCGCCGACAGTCTGCTTTCATAGCCGGCCAGCATGGTCCCGCCTCCTTCTCCATTCTGCTTCCTACGATACCGCAAAGGACAATAAATGTCCATTCCGGAATAACAGAATTCTTTCATCCTGCCGGCTGCCTGCTATAATGGAATCAGGTATTATAAGAATGGAGGTGCTGATCGGGATGGGTACACTGTATTTTCTGACGGGAAGCCAGGACCTGTACGGCGAGGAGACGCTGCGGCAGGTCGCGGAGGACAGCAGGCAGATCGCGGAGTTTCTGGACGGACGCCTGCGGGAGACGGCCGGCATCGTCTGGAAGCCGGTCGTGCGGAATCCGGCGGAGATCGCGGCTGCGTGCGCGGAAGCCTCCGGCGATCCGGCGTGCGTCGGGGTCATCGCCTGGATGCATACGTTTTCGCCGGCCAAGATGTGGATCAAGGGGCTGCAGATCCTCCGGAAACCGCTGCTCCACCTCCACACCCAGACGAACGAAGCTCTGCCGTACGGCAGCATCGACATGGATTTCATGAACCTCAACCAGTCGGCCCACGGCGACCGGGAGTTCGGCTTCATCTGCGCGAGGCTGGGGATCCCGCGGGAAGTCGTATCGGGGTATTACCGGCACGAGCCGGTGGTCGCCGCGATCCGGAGGTTCTGTGAAACTGCGGACGCCATTGCGTTTTCGAGGGATCTGCGTGTCGCGATGTTCGGCAGCAACATGCGCGAAGTCGCCGTCACGGACGGGGACAGGGTGGAGAGCCAGATCCGGTACGGCTGGGAGGTCAATTACTACGGGATCGGAGATCTGGCCGCAATGGCGGAGCGGGTGACCGCGCAGCAGGCGGATGCGAAGATGGAGGAATACGCCGGGCAGTACGATATCGGGACAAAAGACACGGCTGCCATCCGGGAACAGGCGGTGTATGAAACGGCTCTGGAGGCTTTTCTGGAGAAAGGCGGCTTCGGGGCTTTTACCGACACCTTCCAGGATCTGCACGGGCTGAAGCAGTTGCCCGGGCTTGCCGTCCAGAACCTGCAGGCGAAAGGGATCGGGTTCGGCGCGGAAGGAGATTACAAGACCGCGGCGCTGAATGCTGTATTGTGCCGCATGGCGCGCGGGAGAAAAGGCGCGACCGGTTTCATGGAAGATTACACATATGATCTGACGCCGGGCGGGGAACGCGTGCTGGGCGCGCACATGCTGGAGGTGTCACCGGCTTTCGCGGCCGGCCGCCCGTCCGTCGAGGTCCATCCGCTCGGCATCGGGGACCGCGAGCCGCCGGCGCGGCTTGTGTTCGACGGCGTCGAGGGGCGCGGGATTTCCGTCTGCATGACCGACATGGGGAACCGCTTCCGCCTCATCGCCGCAGAGATCGAGCTGGTCAAGCCGCCGAAGCCGATGCCGGCGCTGCCGGTGGCCCGGCTGATGTGGAAGATCCGACCCGACTTCCGGACCGGCACCCAGGCCTGGCTTCATGCCGGGGGCGGGCATCACACGGTCGTTTCGACGGCGCTGGATCTGGACGACATCCGGCTGTTCGCGCGGCTGACCGGCACGGAGCTTGTCACGATCGACGGCTCGACGGAAATGCACTCTTTTCTGAAAGAGCTCGAACGCAGCGACAGCGCCGCCGCCCAATTCCGGCATTAACCGGCCCGAAAAAGCAATGTATCATATGCCGGCGGGCTGATAGAATGGGATATGCGCGCATCGGGATGAGCCGAGCCGCGGGAGGATGGACATGGACAAGAAATATGTGTTGGGGATCGATTTCGGTTCGCTTTCAGGAAGGGCGCTCCTGGTAGAGGCTGCCACGGGCAGAGAGGTCGCGGGCGCCGTCAGCGAGTACAGGCACGGATTCATCGAGGACACGCTTCCGGCCACCGGCGAGAAGCTCCCGCCCGACTGGACACTGCAGGATCCGCAGGATTACCTGGATGTTCTGGCGGAAGTGATCCCGGCCGTCCTGAGGGACGCCGGAACCGACGCCCGCGATGTGATCGGGGTCGGGATCGATTTCACGGCCTGTACGCTGCTGCCGGTCAAGGCCGACGGCACGCCGCTGTGCTTCCTGCCGGAGTACCGGGAGAACAAGCACGCATATGTGAAGAAGTGGAAGCACCATGCCGCGCAGGATGAGGCCAACCGGCTGAATGCGATTGCCGGCAAACGCGGCGAGGCGTTCCTGAAGCGCTACGGCGGCAAGATCTCTTCCGAGTGGGAGTTCCCGAAAATCTGGCAGGTGCTGGACGAGGCGCCGGAGATCTACCGTGCGGCGGACCGTTTCATCGAGGCCGCAGACTGGATCGTCATGCAGCTTACAGGCAAGTATACGCGCAACAGCTGCACGGCCGGATACAAGGGGATGTGGCACAAAAGGGACGGCTACCCGTCCGATGATTTTTTCAAAGCGCTGGATCCGAGGCTCGAGCATGTCATCGACGAAAAATTCGGACGCGATGTCCAGTCCATCGGCAGCAAGGCCGGCGAACTGACGGAGCAGGCGGCGCGTCTGACGGGGCTGCTGCCCGGGACGCCGGTCGCGGTGGGCAATGTGGACGCGCACGTCGCGGTGCCGGGTGTCGGGATCACGGAGTCCGGCAAGATGCTGCTGATCATCGGGACCTCGACCTGCCACATCATGCTGGGCGACACGGAAGCCGAGCTGCCCGGCATGTGCGGGGTCGTCGAGGACGGGGTCATGCCGGGATTCTACGGGTATGAGAGCGGGCAGAGCTGCGTCGGAGACCATTTCGACTGGTTCGTGCGCAATGCCGTGCCCGAAGCGTACACGCAGGAGGCCAGGGCACAGGGAGTCGGGATCCACAAATACCTCAGGGAAAAGGCCAGGCTGCTCAAGCCAGGGGAATCGGGCCTCCTGGCACTCGATTGGTGGAACGGCAACCGTTCGGTCCTCGTCGATGTCGACCTGACGGGCATGATGCTCGGAATGACCCTCGCCACGAAGCCGGAGGAGATCTACCGGGCCCTGATCGAGGCGACCGCCTACGGAACGCGGGAGATCATCGAAAACCACGAAACGTACGGCATTCCCGTCCGCGAAATCTATGCCTGCGGCGGCATCGCCTCCAAGGACGACCTGATGATGCAGATCTACGCCGATGTGACCGGCCGTGAGATCCGGATTTCCGCCAGTGACCAGACCGTCGCCCTCGGCTCGGCGATGTTCGGTGCCGTTGCCGCCGGCCGTGCGCGGGGCGGGTACGACTCCATCTTCGACGCGGCGAAAGCCATGTCCCGGATCCGCGACAAGGTCTATGTGCCGGATCTGCAGGCGAAAGCTGCCTATGACAAGCTGTTCGCGGAATACCGGATCCTCCACGACTATTTCGGCCGCGGCGAAAACGACGTGATGAAGCGCCTGAAAGCCCTCCGCAACGCCATCCGCGCATAAGGTGCATCTGCCGCCGCCCGTCGGACGGAAAAACCAAGTGCGGATTCGGCGGAAAACCGATATAATGGGTGGTGGAACGACAGAGGAGCCTTCAGTCCGGAGGGAATGGATATGGAAAATCTGATCAACGAAGTTTTTGAGGCGAATCTGCTGCTGCCGAAGTTCGGATTGGTGATTTTCACGTGGGGGAATGTCAGCGCCATCGACAGGAGAAAAGGGATCGTCGCGATCAAGCCGAGCGGCGTTTCCTATGAATCGATGACAAAGGACCATATCGTCGTGCTCGACCTGGACGGCAAGATCCTGTCCGGCAATTTCCGGCCGAGCAGCGACACCGACACGCATCTGGAGCTTTACCGGGAATTCCCGGAGGTCACGGGCATCGTCCATACCCATTCGAAGTGGGCGACATCCTGGTCGCAGGCCTGCCGGGGGATCCCGGCTTACGGGACGACCCACGCGGATTATTTCTACGGCGAGATCCCCTGCACGCGCAAGCTGACCGAGGAGGAGATCAAGACCTCCTATGAGCGCAATACGGGGAAAGTGATCGTCGAGACGTTCCGGCAGTCCGGCCTCAGCCCGAAGGCTGTGCCGGGGGTGCTGGTCGCGGGCCACGGGCCCTTTGTATGGGGCAGGAATGCCTTTGACGCCGTCCACAACGCGGTCGTGCTGGAGGAGTGCGCCATGATGGCGTTCAACACACGGCTGATCGACCCCGGCACGGCTCCGCTCGACCAAGCGCTGCTGGACAAGCACTATCTGCGCAAACACGGAACAGGCGCCTATTACGGGCAGAAATAACAGCCTGCGCAGCGGCTGAAGCCCGCCGTCCGGCGGTTTTGGACGTTTTGCATCAAACACCGCATGTGTTTTTTAGTATTATGACTAAATCCTTCCTTGTATATTATTCAATCATGTCAATTCTGAACAAAACATGTGAAAAATTGTATTGACAATCATCAATAATCGTACTATCATGCGTATGTATGAGTCTGCCGAACGGTCTGACGAACGGTCTGCAGGCGATTTACAGGGAACAGCGGAACAGGTTATGGATCATTATATTTTAAGCACATCTATCCTCGATTTGTCGTAGTGATAGGCGCTGAATGTAGAAAATCCAGACAAATCATGGAGGAAGATCAGAATGCCAGACAAGACTATCGTATGCAAAGACTGCAACTCGACTTTCGTTTTTACGGAGAATGAGCAGGCTTTCTACAGGGAAAAGGGATTTGAGAACGAACCGCAGAGATGCCCCGCGTGCAGAGCTGCGAGGAAGTCTCAGTCGAGAGGCGGCAGAGGGGGAGAATACGGTCGGACAGAACGTCAGATGTTCGACGCGATCTGCTCGGAGTGCGGCCGTCCGACCAAGGTTCCTTTCGAACCCAGCGGTGACAAGCCGGTCTATTGCAGAGAGTGCTATCAGGCTCGCAGGTGAGGTTGGCGTAAAGCCATCGATCCGAGTCGCACGAACGGTTTGAGGTCAAAAAGAACAGGCCTTCTTGGGTGTATGCCCGGGAAGGCCTGTTTTGTTATCCGGCGGTTTCGCCTCGCACCGCCCATGAGCATGTCGGAGAGGAACCTGTCTGACGACAGGTTGCATTTTGCCTGAAAACGTGCTATAAGGAAAAGTATACAGAACCGATAAGGGCAAAATCAGCGAAAGCTGATGGCGCAAAGCTACAGGGACTAAGGTGGTTTCCACTATGTCAGCCAGTTGCCGAAGGTCTGGATGATTCAGTCTGAGAACAGCTGATTTACCCGAGCCTTCCGCCCGGGTATTTTTATCCGGGAAATAATGCATAGAAGGTGGATGGCCGCACGGTCCCCGAAAAACGGAATGCGTCAGCATTCAGAACGGGGAGGTCGAATATGTCCGGATCGAACGCCACTCGCCGCACGCTCCTTCTGTCCGCCTGCATTGTCACAGCCGCAGCCGCCATCGCATTTTCTTCCATTGCCGAAAATACGCCGCCGGGGAGCTCCCGGGATCCCGGATCCGGTGCAGCCGCCGTCTATTCCCTTGACATTAGCCTGTCGTTGGAATTCTGCGCGGATGCGGATATGGAGCAAAATACGGAAAGCGGAAGCTGTCTGCCGGAAGGACCGACCGACGTTCCCTCTGATCCGCCGACGCAGGGGCCCACCCCCGAGCCGACCGTAAAACCATCGCCGAAGCCCTCGCAGAAACCGGATCCCGAATCTTCCTGCGATCCTTCGTCCGCGGATGAACATCCGGAGAAAACGCCCGGCGCCGTCGAAATCACGGGAGAACGGCTCGAAGACGGGAGCATCCTGCTGCAATGGGGGACAGCCGACGGAACCGGTTTCAGAGGATACAAGGTGGTCGCCTCGGCGACGGATCCCTATCCCTCGTATCCCGATGACGGCTATCTCCGGTACATCACGGATATCTCCGTCGATTCGCTCCTGGTGGACGGATCCTTCCGCGGGGCGCTGACGCCCGGAACCGAATACTATTTTTCGATCACGGTCCTGTATGAGAGCGGAAAGGCCGCGGGGAATGCCGTGCGGTTCAAATTTCTGGAAGAAGAAGCTCCGCAGGTGTATGCCGTTCCGCAGGTAAGCGGGATCAGGCGGGAAGACGGCACGCTGCTCCTGTCCTGGGCAGAAATCAACGAACCCGGATTCGAAGGGTACA
This sequence comes from uncultured Oscillospiraceae bacterium, assembly GCA_964507305.1. Taxonomy (GTDB): domain Bacteria; phylum Bacillota; class Clostridia; order Saccharofermentanales; family UBA5734; genus JAQVYV01. Next base: position 7,961 of record CAZDPQ010000045.1, on the reverse strand, counting down.
AGGTCGTCGCATCGCCCGATGATCCGCAGCCCTGCTACCCGGACGACGGCTACATCGCATGGATCACCGACAAGACGCAGACATCGCTGGAGATCGGGAGCGGATGCGATTACGGGCTCGAGGAAGGCACCGGCTACTATTTTTCCGTTACCGCCCTGTATTGGGGGCATACGGTCAAGGTGCCGGGGAACAGCGTCCGGCTGGTGTTCCGCTGATTGCATCCGCGGCCCGCGTCAGGATAAAAGCTTACGGACCGGCCTGCGGAAGGGAGTCGGGATGCGGCTTTTCGCCGGCAAGAAGGGAAAGGATCAGCTGTGCGGCTCCTTCGATCCCGAAACGGGACGTGGAGATGCTGAGGTCGTAGGAGCCGCATCTCCCCCACCGCCGGTCGGAATAGAAGTCGTGGTAGCCGGCCCGCTGCTTGTCGGTTTTGCGCATGTGCTTTTCCGCTTTTTCGCGATCGAAGCCGTAAAGCTGCATGATGCGCTCCGTGCGGTCTTCCGGTGAACCGCAGATGAACATGGAGAGCCGGTCCGGATCCTTTTCGAGAATGTCGGCGGCAAGGCGTCCGATGAATACGCCGGACCCTTTCTCTGCGAGCTTCCGGATCGTTTCGCTCTGCAGGTCGAACAGCCGGTCGTATGCGGTATAGTACATGGCGCTGTACAGCCCGGAACCCGGGACGGGTTCGCCGGGCAGGGTGTAGCGCATGTACCACCGGTCCGGCTTTTCATCCGCCTTTTCGAATGCTTCTTCGGCGAATCCCTGCTCTTCAGCTGCCTTGCGGATCGTTTCCTTATCATACAGCGGGATCCCGAGCCTGTCCGCGATGATCCGCCCGACAGCCCGCCCGCCGCTGCCGCATTCGCGGCTGATGCAGATGATATGGCGCTGGTCCATGGGCAATCCCTCCTTTTTTACTTTCATTATATACGGATTTGTCAAAACCGGCACAAACCGATGCGGATTGCGGTACAATTAGGAAGAAAAACGGACGATCGGAGGATGCCCGTGGGACAGGTTGCAGTGATCGGCGTATCGGGAGGATCCGCATCCGGCAAGACGACCGTAGCCGAGCGGATCCGCGACGCGTGCCGGGGGAGCGTCGTGATCCTGAGCCATGATTTCTATTACAAGCCTTATGCCGGATTGCCGCTGGCGGAGCGGGTCCGTTTGAATTTCGACCATCCGGACGCGTTCGACACCCCGCGGATGATCGGCGATATCCGCAAGCTTCGGCAGGGGATCGCCATCGAACGTCCGGTCTATTCGTTCACCGAACACACACGGCTCCCCGAAACGGTCCGGGTCGAACCTGCCGGGATCATCATCATCGAAGGATTCCTGATTTTTTCCGATCCGGAGCTCCGGGACCTGATGGACATCAAGGTCTTTGTCGATACCGACGCCGACGAGCGGCTGATCCGCCGCATCCGAAGGGATGTCAACGAGCGCGGGAGGAGCCTGGACTCCGTGATCGAGCAGTATGTCACGACGGTCAAGCCCATGCACGAGCAGTTCGTCGAGCCGGGGAAAAAGTATGCGGATATCATCATCCCGCGGGGCGGGCTGAACGACATCGCCATCGACATGCTGGTCCACCGGATCCGCGCGATCCTCAGGGACAGCTGACCGCTTTCCTTTTTCCTTGAAACTTTCTGCCTTTTTCTGCGTATAATCGTTATCTTTAAGAGCTCTTGATGGAAAATCGGTTGACCCGGCAAGTCCGGGAATGAAACGGTTTTATACCGGGAGGTGGAAAGATGACGATCCGATCGAAACAGTGGCTTGCCTGCCTGACCGCGGCAACCTGCGCGGCCGTGCTGACAGCCGGCTGCGGGGCAGCCCCAACCCCGACGCCTGAAGACGAAGACATCCCGTTTACCCTGCATGTTCTGCCTGATCACCTGCAAGGATTCTCCATCGCCGGCCAGCATGTCGTTTTCCTGGTGACATTCACGGACGAAGAGCAGGCAGACGCGGGCGCGGTCGTGATCTCGGCCGAAGCCGAAGGCGCTGCCGTGTCCATCCTGCACGCATCCGTCGCTGAAGGCGAGGCTGCCGAAATCGATGTGGTTCCGGACGCCGCGAGCACCGGCGGCCAGGTGAAAGTGACATTCACCGGCACCCGGGGCGGTCTGACTGCGGATGCCGAATTCACCTTCGATGTCATCGAAGGGACGGATGACCGCAAAGACTACGCGGAAGAATTGCAGGCCCGATTCATCTCATGGCTGGCGGCCGATCATCCCGAACTCGGGATCACCGCGGAAACTGCATGGCTCGGCACCATGGTCAGCCCCCAGTGGCTGGTCGTTTCGCATTACCTGTTCTTCTCCGATGAATGGGAAATGCACATCGAATGGCACATCATGATCGCCCCGGACGACTGGATGCGGATCGATCTGCGGCACCGCTTCGACGAGACGAAGCCGTCCAAGGCGTTTGAGATCTCTTCCGTGACCGAGAACGGCGAACCGATCTCCATCGCGGTGCCCGAGACCATCTGGCGATGAGGGGGAAGCGCGCTCAGCCTCCGCGTCGGGCGGCATCCAGAAGCCCGGCCAGAAGCTCCATTTCCTGCGGACGATACGGGGTGCCGTCCGGTAACAGCACGTCATGCTGCCAGACGGCCGGATCGGGATCCGGCACCCCGTCCGCGAACATGGTCGACCAGTGCAGGTTCGTCTGCGTGAGCCCGGGGATCAGTCCCCACTGGTAGCAGCCGATCCCCTCGCTGCGGTAGAGCGGCAGATGCGTTTCGAAGGTATTGCCGAATGGGCGGCACAGCCACTCGGTCACCAGAATGGGCCGGCCGGCTTCGCGGAGATCCTCCAGGATCCGGCGGGAGCGGTCCGCCGCGAGGTAATCGTGGCAGCTGATGATATCCGACAGCTCCAGGCACGCGTGATACACCGAATCCTTGTCATACTGCCACACACATGCCGTGCAGGGCTGGGAGGGGCATACCTCCCGGGCCCAGACGAACGCGCTGACGAGAAGCGGCAGGCTCAGTGTGTGCCTGGCATTGTTGCCGGCTTCATTGTAAACATCCCACGCGACGATCCGCGCGTCATCACGGAACGCCTCCACGACAGCATGGACATACTCCCGCAGCAGCGGCTGCTTTGACGCGTCGTCGGCGATGCCGGCGCCCGGGCACGGCGTCCACCGCGAATTACTCACACCGGGCCTCGGCCCGAGCTGTTTGCCGTAAAAGGGCTCGCGGCACCCGTTGAAACCCGTCCCTTCGCACGCGCCGAGCGGATCGAACGCGCAGTCGTCAAACAGGACCGGCAGGATCGACATGCCGAGCCCGCCGGCGATATCCGCGAATTTCGCAAAGGTGCCGAGAAAACCGCCGCGCTCCTTTTCCCAGACGACGAACGGAAGGAAAACCCGCACGCTGTTGTAGCCGTACCGCCGGGCCAGACCCAATTCGCGGCGCACGCAGACTTCATCGAACCCATCTGCCTGCCACATCGCGGTCGGGTTGACCGCTGAGCCTGTCACGTAATTGAACCCGGCGATCCAGGGCGTCGCGGCATGCCATCCCCAGGCTTTTTCTTTGCTCCACGGTTCCATGGCCGACCCCTCCTTATCAGGATCATTATACCGCATTCCATCCTGCGCGCACCGGGATCCGTGACCGGGATCCGTGGCCGGGATCCGTGACCGTCTGCCGAAAGGCTATTGTAGTCGCATATCGAAACGTGTAAAATGATAGCGTCGGGACGGAACGTGACGCAATCGGGAGGTTGACAGCATGCCGGGGAACAATGCCAGGCGATGGGCCGCCGTGTCCGCCGTGATCACGGTGGCCGGAGCTGTGATGATGGCTGCCGGGATCATTCTGGACAGCTACGATTTCTATTGGATGATCCTTGTCGGATTGTTGCTGGTCCTGGCATTTCTCATCTGCTTTTTCATTTTTCTCGGCCAGGCTCGGAGACTCGGACGGATGTTCCGGGGAGAGGAGCTGCTCGCACACTGGATTTTCGGATCAGAGGAGCAGGACCGGAAGGCCGAGGCGGAGTTTCGCGAAAAGAAAGTCATGCACCGGATCCTGCTCGGGATCATCGCCTTTTTCTTTGTGCTTTTCGGGGTGCTCTTCGCCGTGTTCGGGTTCGATGAGCCCGAGGATGCTTTAGGCTTCCTCGCGGCCATGGCCGGTATTTTCGCGCTCATCGCGACTGTCGCGCTCATCACGCCCTATACATCCTATAAGCGCATGCGAAAATCCGTTCCGGAAGTTTATCTCGGTCTTTACAGCGCCTGGGTGATGGGCGAGTACACCCAGTGGAAGGCTCCCATGACGCGGATCACGGGGGTCAGCCTCAAGAACGGCGATGCGGGTATCGTCATCGAGGTCGGTTATTCGATCCTGCAGCGGTACGGCTGGCAGCCTCACGAGTGCCGCATCCCCGTCCCTGACGGGAAGGAGGGCGAGGCGCGGGATGCCGCCGTCCGCCTCGCGTCCTCCAACGAGGTGGGATTTACCGACCTTGTGCTATAATATTCGTTGAGAATCCGGTAGCGCAGACCCATATCGAATCGAAGGAGCGTGCGGTATGTTTTGTACGAAATGCGGAGCCAAAGCGGATGAAGGCATCCGATTCTGCACCCAGTGCGGCGCGGAGATCCCCGCTGCGGGAGCCCCTGCCGGGACCCCCGGCCGGGCGGACGGGCAGCCGCCGATGGACGGGCAGCCGGTCTATCCTCAGCCGGTCTTCCCCGGTCCCGCCGCTTATCAGGCGGTGCCGCCGCCGAAGAAAAAGAAGCGCCATACGGGGCTTTACGTCCTGCTCGGGATCCTGATCGTCCTGGTCGGGGCCGTTGTTTATCTCCTCGGAAGCCTTTCGCTGTTCAAGCCGAAAAATCTGGGCATCCGCTACGATCAGGCGGATTTCAACAGCGTCGTCCAGAAGCTGGGCCTCCATGTCACGGCGGACCTCGGGAACGGCGAAACCTACGACAACGCGCCGATCCTGTCCGGCGATGCAGCCGCCGTGCCCGACAGCACCATCTCCTCCGGCACCCTGAAGGGCAAGCTCTCATACAAGGACTACGATTGGTCATTCTCCGACTATCAGCCCGTATCGGTCACGCTGACGCCGGAAGAGGTCTCGGCCTTTTTCAATGAGATCGCGCCGACTTTCTGGTGGTTCGACGACACGCAGGTCAAGATCGCGCCCGACGGGACGATCATCACGAGCACCAGGGCCGACATCCGCAAGATCCTGGAGGACCTGTTCCCCGATGTCGCGGGATATATCCCGGTCCCTCTCCCGGACAGCGCCAATCTGTACACGGAAGGGGACTTCGCGATCACGGACAACCGGATCGCCATGGACCCCGATGTGATCAAGGTCGGGCCTGTCAGCATTCCCGGCACCTATCTCGAGGGCGAAAACCTCGATGTGTTTTCCGAATACCTGGGCCGTTTCTACACGATCATCCCGGACCTGCAGATCAACAGCGCCGGGGTCCAGGGCGGTGAATTCGTGTTTGACGGCGTGATCCCGACGGAAGTCAGCGTCACGCCGAAAGCGCCATGATGCGAAAGAGTCCCTGGAGAAAGCGCCGGCCGTTTCCGCACCATCAGTATTTCATCCGGGTCGTTTCCGCCTTTTTCAGGCAGCAGAGCCTGTTTTCGATCCTGACGAACGATCATTTCAAGACGTTCGAGCAGATCCGGATCGGGAACCGTTACGGCTGCTATGTCCCGCGGTGTCTCCTGCTCGACCCGACCAGCAGCTGCAACCTGCATTGCACGGGGTGCTGGGCGGCGGGGTACGACGCCGGTGAAAACCTGTCCTATGAGACGATGGACGACATCCTCACCCAGGCGGAAGAGCTGAAGATCGGCTATTGCTTCCTGAGCGGCGGAGAGCCGCTGGTGCGCAGGGATGATCTCCTGCTTCTTGCCGCGAAGCACCGGAAGATCTGCTTCAGCGCATTTACGAACGGGCTGCTGATCGATGAGGCCTTTGCCGCCCGGATCGCCGATCTCGGCAATTTCACCGTAGCCATCAGCGTGGAGGGGTTCCGCGAGGAGACCGATTTCCGCCGCGGCCCCGGCGTTTATGACAAGGCGGTGCACGCCATGGACCTCCTGCGTGAAAAGGGGATCGAATTCGCCTTTTCTGCCTGCTACCATTCGAAGAACTACCGCGTCGTCGCGAGCGAGGAATTTCTCGACCATATGGTCGAAAAGGGATGCCGCATGGCCTGGCTTTTCACCTACATCCCGGTCGGGAATGACGCGGATCTGTCCCTGGTCTGCACACCGGAGCAGCGGGCTTATGTGAGGGAGAAAATCAATGCCTACAACAAAAAGCGCAGGATGACCGTCATCGATTTCTGGAACAACGGGCATCTGGCCGCCGGCTGCGTCGCGGCGAGCACCGGGTTCGTCCACATCAACGCCCGCGGCGACATCGAGCCTTGCGCGTTCTGCCATTATTCCGACCGCAACATCCGCGAAACGCCGCTCCGGGAGGCCCTCCGCTCGCCGTTTTTCCGGGCGTTCCGCGACGCGCAGCCTTTCTCCCTCAATCCGCTCCGGTCCTGCCCCCTGATCGACATGCCGGACAAGCTCGTCGATGTCGTCACGCGGTCCGGAGCGCACTCAACGGAGATCTCCTCGCCGGAGGACGCGCGGGAGCTTGCCGCGAAGACCCGCCCGATCGCCGAGCGGTGGGGCGAGGCGGCGGAAGAGATTTACAAGACATTTCCCCGGAGACAGATCCGCCGGTTCAACATTCATCAGAAGATCCTTGGGTACAAGAAATCAAAGACCTGATTGGACCTGATGTTTTTTACGCCAGGCGCTCGGCGAACAGCCGAATTTCCGCCGGAACGCCCTCCAGAAGCTGGGCAGGGAATTGAACCCGCTGTCGAAGCAGATCCCGTCGATGCTCCTGCTGCCCGCAGTCAGCTGCGAACAGGCGTATTTCAGCTTTATCTCCGTCAGGTACTGCAGGTAGGATTGGCCCGTATAAGCGTGAAAGACCCGGCAGAAATAGTCTTTGTTGTAGCCGGCGATTTTCGCCGCGTCCTCGAGGCCCGGATTTTCGCGGAATTCCATGTACAGATAGGCGATGGCCTTTTTGATCTCGAAAAAGCCTTTTTCGACCTTAGGATCCAGTATGACGTTGCAGTCCCGCAGCAGGGTGATGATGATCGTCTCGAGAATGTTTTTCATGTATTCGGCAAACATCCCGTCCGGATGGGCGGAACCGGACATCAGGAGGCGGAAAAGGGCAATCAGGTCCGACAGGGCGGGATCGTCATACTGGTGGAAAATGTTGCCCTGATGGCTGAAAATGGCTTTCAGCAGATCGTCGGAAACAAACGAGCCGGTGAACGCTATGTTGAAATGCTCCATAGGTTCGCCGTGGCAGGAGATGACGTGGAAATCCGCCGGGGTGAGCAGATAAAGGCTGCCGCGCCGGTTTACGTAGTCGTCGCTGTTCAGGCGGTGCAGGGCGGAACCGCCCGTCACCAGTTCGATCTCGAAATAATCATGCCAGTGGTAGGTCGTCGCGCCATCGAGGAGGCGTTCTTCGATGCAGATCTTGTTGTTGATGATATCATCTCGGGAAAGATATCGGATGACTGACGGTGATTTCATGCGGACACCTCCCGGTGCATGACTTACGATCGATCATACACCGGTGAAATCAAGATGTCAAAAAATGAAATCTTCCGCTCAACATATGATATGAAATAGCGGGGCCGTTTATTTATACTAGAAATCGTATGAGCCCGGAGCGGGGCGGAGGATCCCGTCCGGCTTCCGGGGACCGGGAAGGTCGTTATCTGAAAGAAAGCGCATGTCCGGCGGGAAGCCGGCGTCTGCCGGAGGAATGAAAGGGGATGTGCCGCATGAAGGCAAAACTCATTCTCAACAGGGATTTCGAAGTGGGCGCGGTGGATCCCCGGCTGTACGGATCGTT
>CAZDPQ010000044.1:0-18378 GCA_964507305.1 uncultured Oscillospiraceae bacterium | reverse complement strand
ACGGGATCACCGACGCGGACAGGGAACTGCTCAAGACCACGGCTATCTCGATCTCCACATCGGCCAGGACCACCAAAGGGTATTACGGCGGCAGCTGGAGCGGGCCCGCGGAAGGAGCCGGTTCCAAATGGTTCATGGCCGGCTCCAAACCGGAGCAGATCATGACCAGCGCCAATGCCTGCAACATGATTTTCGCGGCTGCGCTGATGGACAAGATGATGTCGGAAGGCAGCGGGAACTGAGTGTCCCGCGCACGGTACCGCCGCCGGGAAGGCTTTGGGCGGCACAGCATGACTGCCGCCGCGATGGCCGGCGGCATAGGAAGGTTTGGTTCATCGATCATGAAAATATCACGGAAAACAACAGCGGTCATCCTTTTGGCCGCTCTCCTGTCAACGGCGCTTTACGCCTGTTCGGCCCCCTCTGCGACCGGCGGGATATCCAGCCTGCCGGACAGCGTTCTCTCCGGATCCGGTACGGAGGAGTCCTCCGCGTCCTCCGGGAGCATTTCCACGGAAGACCTTTCCGGCATCTCGTCGGAGCCGGGATCCCTGCCTGCGTCCCAGGCGGCTTCTTCATCGGCTGTTTCGAAGGATGCGGAAGCGAAGACCTGGTACACCCAGAAAACCCTCTCGGGGGTATGGAAAACGACGACGCAGATCCTCTTCTCCGGCGGGCAGACCGCGGACCGGGAAGCCGTGATCTATCTGGGCAGCTCCTCCAAAAGCCCGGTCATCCGCATCCGCATCCTCCGCAAAAAAAGCGGGGAGATCCTCGCATCGGCCGCCGGCGCGTCCGATTCCGCCGTCCTTGTCCCGGAGACATCCCTCGGCAAGACAAAGGATACGGCGATCACCGTCGCTCTGGTGAACAGCGGGGAAAGCCGCACGATCGTCCTCCGGATGACGGGGGACAAGACCTTCTCCGGTTTCCTTGAAACTGCGAAGCTCGATGCGGCTGTCCTCGGATCCCTGAAATACATCGGCTGGCCTTCCGCGTCTGCCGGCGTGCAATACAAGAACACCGCGGTCGAGAAGGACATCGCAGACAGCGACGCGTACCGCAGGATCGCGTCCTCCGCCCTCGACGACCTGTACGACAATTTCTGGCAGGGCGATTCCGAGACCGGCCACATCGTCAAGGAAGACCACGGATTCCCTACCACAGGACGGCAGGTCATGATCTGGGCGCATGCCATGATGCTGTTCGGGATGGAAACCATGTACGAAGCCACCGGCGACGAGGACATCAAAAAGAAGATCCAGGCGCACTGGGCATTCACCAAGGACATTTTCAACGAAGAAGAAATGATCACGCCGGGCCGGGCGCCCAACATCGCCTGCGACGACGCCGGCTGGGACGCAATGGCTTACCTCACGTTCTACCGCTTTACCGGCGACCCGTACGCTCTGAACGTGACGAAAAAACTGCTGTACCAATCGTATGACTATTGGAAAGACGGCAGCGTGGAAAACGGTCTGTGGTACAAGAGGAGCACCGATCCGGCGGAGGACGCCAAGTGGAAGTCCCTGTATTCGACCGGCCTGATGATGGCGGCGCTGGAATATTATGAGATCACGGGAGACGAGACGATCCTGAACGACACGCTCGCGATCTACCGCTGGATCGAAACCTATCTCCTGCGCAATGGGCGCAAGGAATACGGCAGCCTGATCATCGACGTGTCGGACAATCTGTACTGGGCCGACTTCAACGTCAACCGCGCAGGCCGGACCGAAGTCACCGGACCGGACGGCGGCGTCCGCCCGTTCGACATCCACGAAGCCGGCAGCGTGTCGTTCCTCGGCGGAAACATGGCGATGGCGGTCATCCATGCCAAGCTGTACAAAATCACCGGAGACGAAAAATATCTGGCCCGCGCGCTCGAGACGGTCCGGGCGATCGACGACAGCCGCTACAATTGCCTCGGCGTATACCTCGACGACCGGGACGCCTGGACGACTGCAACCTTCACGCGCTGGTGGGTCAAGGATGTCCTGACCCTGCCCGGGATCAAGCCCGAAGACTACAAGCTGCTGAAAGACACCGCGCAGTCGATCTTCACCCGTGCGCGCACCGCCGACGGCTATTATGGCGGAAGCTGGAGCGGGCCGGCGGATGGCGACGGGTCGAAGTGGTACAGGATCGGATCGGTGCCGAAGCAGATCATGACCAGCTCCAATTCCTGCAACATGATCTTCGCTGCCGCGCTGCTCGAAAAGCTCGGTTATTGAAAGGAGCCGCCCATGGATCGGCCTTTACTGGATCTTCACAGAAACCTCATCAAGGGCAAGGCCGGCGGCAGGATCCTCTGGCAGCCCCGGATCGCCGCGTATTTTGACGACAGGGAATACCGCGGCATCCCCTTTGACGAACCGTACGCCGGCATGAGCCGGTACGATGTCTACCGCGCGATCGGGTGTTCCGACAGGTCCTACCAGTTCAACGCCTGCATGAAACCCGTCTACCGGAACGGCGTAACGGCCTCCGTGCGGGACATCGACGCGCTGCATGTCGAATTCACGATCGACACCCCGGTCGGAACGCTCAATTCCATTTACCGGAGAAACACGTCGAATCCTGGCAGCTACCCCGAAAAATGGTATGTCACCAGCGAAGAAGACCTGAAGGTCCTGATCTATATCGAGGAATCGACCGACTACCGTTTCGACCATGCGCTGTATGATGAAATGTTCGAGCTTTACGGGGATCTGGGGCTTCCGTCCCTGTTTTTCCCGAGAGTCAACATCCAGAAACTGTTCCACGAGTATATGGGGATCGAGGAGACCTTCTACGCCCTGCAGGATTACCCCGACACGGTCGAAGCCTACTTCCGGACCTTGAAGGACACGCAGGACCGCTTCCTGGACGAGTTTCTCACGACGCCGTTCGAATGGATCAATTTCGGCGACAACATCCATTGCGGACTCCTCCCGCCGGACCTTTTCCTGAAATACGTCCTCCCGGTGTACCAGCACAGGAATGAGCGGCTGCACCGCAAAGGCATTTTTACGAACGCGCATTGGGACGGAGACGTGAAGACCCTCCTGCCGTTCGCCCGCGAGACGGGGCTGGACGGCATCGAGGCGATCACGCCGGTCCCGCAGGGCGATGTCACGCTGCGGGAAGCCAAGGAGCACATGAAGGACATGTACCTGCTCGACGGGATCGCCGCGCTTCTTTTCAATGACTATTATCCGATCGAAATGCTGAAGGAACAGGTGCTTGAATGCCTGGACCTGTTCGCTCCCAACCTGATCCTCGGGATCTCGGACGAATTGCCGTCCACCGGCTCGCTTGACCGGGTGAAATACGTCAAGGAACTGGTGGATGACTACAACAGCAGACTTTAGCGTACAGAACCCGGCAGCTCCGTCAGCGCTTCATGCACGGCAAGCAGGTTGGCGCGCGGCGTTTCCCGTGGAACCTCACAGCCGGCGGCGATCAGGGTCGTACCGCTGCCATAGGACACGCACGCTTTCACCGCGTCCCGGATGATGTCCGGAGTTCCCATCAGCAGGACTGCGACGGGGTCGAAATTCCCGCAAACGGAGGCGATCCCGTCGAAAAGCCGGACAGCGCGGGGCATGTCGACCATCCAGTCGATGTCGATGATGTCCGCGCCGGTCTCTGTCATCGGTTCCAGGATCGAGTTGATGTCCCCGCAGATATGCAGCTTGACTTTCGCGCCGGCTTCATGGATCGCTCCGATCAGCTTCTTTTCATAAGGCAGGACAAATTCCCGGTAGATGGCGGGTCCGACCAGCGAAGCGGCCGCGTCCCCGATGCCGATGAAATCCGCTCCGGCCCTGACCTGCTCCAGCGCGAACCGGATCGCCTGCCCGTTGCTGATTTCCAGAAGCTCAGCGACAAAAGCGGGTTCGTCATAGACATCGACCATGATGTCGCTCATGCTCCGCAGATCATTGGCCTCGGCAAAGGCTCCCTCGACCCACCCCAGGATCGGGTATTCTTTTCCTGCCTGCGCCTTATAAAGCTCCACCGCCCGGATCCTGTCAAGCATCCGCTCGGAACGCATCGGATCGCTGACACTGAGCTTGCGGATATCCGCATACTCCTTGACCAGAAAATCCTTGCAGACGGGAATGCCGTCTTCCGGAAAGAAGATGTTTGCTCCGAACCCCGAGGTTTCCCTGAAAGGATCGGAAATCGCGCTCAGCATGTCGATCCCGAATTGCCGGCAGGCCGCGAAATTTCCTTCAGCCAGAACTCTGTAATCTTTCGCGTAGCGGCTGTACGGCACGCCGATCAGTTTTGCGGCAAAAGCCATGACAATGTTCAGATTCGGGATCTTGTCGACAGGTTTTCCCTCGATCCTGTTGAATACTCTCTCACGCGGCAGCATGAAAACCTCCTGTTCTCCGCTCCGTGAGCGGAAAGCCGTGATGGGTCACCCTCGCAGGACCGGAAAAGCCGTCCTCCGGAGGATCGTATTGCCGATTGGCACCAGCTCCGCTTCCGCCGTTGAGCCGTCTTCTCCGGTCAGCGGGACCCGAAGGATCCGGCAGGGGGCATCCCAACCGTATCCCTGCCCGGAAGAAGGGTTCCCTGTTTCAAGGACCGAAATGCCCGACAGCGTGCGGACCACCTCGTCCTTCACGCTATATGACCACGACTGGCCTTCCTCCGGGACATAGTCGATGTCATGGAAGTCCGCCGACGGATACGACGCGTACGGATCCGCTTTTTCACGGATCCGGAGCGAATACAGCAGCGGGCCGTACCGGAACGCCGCGGTGCCATCGGGAGCGCGCAGGACTTCCGGAATGGCCGCGAAAGCGATCTCCACGGAATGGCAGCCTGGAGTTCCGATCGCGATGCCGATGAATCCGCCGTCTGACGCAGGAACGGAAGGGGCTCCGTCGACCCGGACATCCGCGCCTTTGGCCCAGCCCGGCCTGCGGATCCGGAGCGTGAACGCAGCGCCGCACTCGATCTGGAATTCAAGGCTTTCCGTAAACGGATAATCTGCTTTCTGGGTGATTTTCAGCCTGTCTTTTTCGCAGCGGTCCCGCTCCCAGGAAAACGGCATGAGCAGATCGACGCTTACGGTCCCGTCCGAATAAGATACCGCCCCGGACAGGTGGAAGGGAAGGATCCGGCCCGAATTCGGGGCGCAGCACAGCGCGGTGTCGGTATGCGTGGGCGAATAATCCCAGCGGGTGCCGACCTCCCTGGATGCGGCATACAGATTGTCCGCGCAGAGATACTCGATCGCTTTCCCGTCGCTTTGGCGTGCAGCCATGGCGGCATTGCAGACAAGCCATTCCTCCATGTCCAGATACGCGCTGTCGCCGGTGATCGCATAGGCACCGTGAAAAGTGAAAGCCAGTTCCGTTGTGGAGCAATACTCATATCCGGCTTCGGGCAGGGGAAGGCTTCCGCACAGATTCCCCCATTTTTCCTGTTTCGCATCGGCTTCGCTGGCAAAATTCCCAACCAGCTCATCGGATTTGCAGGACCCCGACAGCATCAGGTTTTTCCTTAGCTTGACCATCCCGGAACGGAATGCTTCCAGATATTCCGCGCGCTGCGTATCCCGGTACAGCAGGAGCGGGATGCGCAGCATCTCGCAGACATGCGGACCGTGACCCAGAAGCGGGATGTCCGGATCCGTGATGACCCCGAGGCGGAGGTCGCCGGAGGGGAAGCCGGGGCTGACGGCGGAATAATCTTTGTAAAGCCTGACGCAGAATTCCTTCAGCCGTGGATCTCCCGTCAGCCGGAAAATCTCAAGCATCGGTTCGATGATCATCAATCCATGGCTTTTGCTTCCGTCTTCATCCGGCACCGCATAATAATCAAAGTCGCCCCCGGTGTTTTCGAGGATGCATCGGCAAAGCCTTTTGAGCGAGTCAAGGACGCACCCGTCGCCCGTATTCCTGTAGAACGAAAGCATTGCGAGCATGATGCGGCTCTGGGTCCAGAATTCGCCGTCCCGCCGGCCGGACTTGAAACGGCAGCCTTCCTTGTAGATCCCGATATATCCGTCGGGACCCTGGTGCCGCAGAAGCTTTTCAATATACTCTTCCGAGCGGCGGATCATGGAGAGGTCCCCGAGGGCAAAGGCAAGTCTGATGAAGCCGTCGATCCAATTGCCTTCGGACTCGCCGTTCCACCAGGAAGTGATCCAGCCCTCATAGTGATGGTCGACCTTTTTATCAAAAAAAATGTCGCTGGAGGTTTCCTTGCACAGCCGGTCCAGGTTCCCGGTGATGCCGGAGGCGTCCCTTTCAAGAAATTCCCGGACCCAGCCTTCCGGGATGATTTTTCCATTCATGTCATTCATCGCAGTACTCTTTCATTTGGATTTTTCCTTCGAAAATGGACGCGGCGGCGTCGCCGATCCAGATGCTGAGATGTTTGCCCGCGGCGGAAAAGGCTTTTCTCCACATGGAACTGGCATAGGACCCCTCGTTTCTGATTTTCAGAATGGCATAGTCCGCCAATGCGGATCCCTCACCCTGGAACGATTATAGGCCGGCAGAAACGGCATCCATAGAACAGGGTGGATCCGGATTAGCACGATTTTGTCATTCTTCCTTCTTCCTGACGCTGGAAGGAGATGTACCCATGAAGGATTTGAAAACGCGGCTGAAATAGTTGATGTCATTGTAGCCGACAGCCAGGGCGACGTCGGTGACACTCATGCCGGTCCCTTTGAGCAGAAGATAGGCCTCGTTGATCCTCACATACTTGATGTATTCGGACAGGGTCTTCCCGTTCAGCTTCTTGAAAAGCTTGCAGAAATAGCACTTGCTGATTTCCGTCATCCGAGCCATGTCGTCCAAGGAAACTTCGTCCATATAATTCTGGCTGATGTACGCGAGGACCTTGTTCATCCGCGAGAAATTCCTGCTCCGGGTCCGGCTTTCATCGGATGTCATGACTTTGTCCGTATAGAAACGGATGAGCCGGAGCAGAAGATTGTACAGGTACCCCTTGATCGCCAGTTCATATCCGGGTTCTTTTCCGAAAAACTCGCGCGCGATCTGCTCGATGAAATAACCGGCTTCCAGATCATTTTCGATGATTTTCTTGAAGATGACTTCGTTCCGGGTCATCGGCTGGATGTACTTCTCTTCGCAGGAATCGAAAAACCGGCCTTTCAGAACGGAAAAGTCGATCACGATGCAGTACAGGTCAAGCGGAGCTGCAGTGCAATCGTATCCATGGTATTCGTTGTGATTGACCACCAGGACATTTCCCCTGCCGGCCATATAATCCGAATCGCCGCAGAGCAGCCGGATCTCCCCCTCGAGGACGTAAATGACCTCCAGGCAGTCATGCCAGTGGATCGGCATGATGGGACCTTCCTCGGGTTTCTTGTACCGGAAGACATTGACGAGGATGTTTTTATCGGGCATCTCGACGATTTCATGGAGATACCGGGAATATCCACCCATATGGATCCTTTCATCTAAAACAACCCTGTGCTATTCGTTATCCAATCAGTACATGAAGTAATCCGCAGGATTTATAGTATGATTTCATAAATAATGTAATATTTCGCGAATTTTTTGTCAATCCGAGATATTGATGAATAAAGGAGGGGCCAATGAAAAAATTTTCAGGTGAAGGTCCGAACCGGATTTGCTTGAAAAAAGCCCTGAAAACGGCGCGGAAGATCGATCTTCCGCGCTGTTTTGCATATGCCGGGCATCCGAAGGACCGGAAAGCTCCGTCTTCGGCTTTTATTGCTTCAGATCCTTTTTCTGAAACGCATTTCCTGTCACGCGGATCAGGATATACAGCAGGATCAGCGACAGAAAGACGCCTCCGAGCCCGTATCCCATCAGTTCCAGTGCAAGCATGATACTTTCCATATAGGGTTGCGACCTCCTTTTCCTGCATTATTGAAGAAGCATGGGTACCAGGGCAAGGACGATGCTGCCGGCTACGACCGAGCCGAGCTGCCCCGCCACATTGGCGCTTGCCGCCTGCATCAGCACGAAATTCGACGGATCCTCCTGCTTGGCCATCTTCTGCACCAGGCGGGCCGCCATGGGGAATGCGGAGATCCCCGCCGCCCCGACCATGGGATTGACCTTTTTCCTCGAGAAAAGGTTCAGCAGCTTGGCAAACAGGACGCCTCCCGCGGTGTCGAACACGAAGGCGAAGAGCCCGAGGCCGATGATGACCAGTGTGATGGGCTGCAGGAAGGTCCGGTACTCCATGGTAGCCCCGATGGTGATACCGAGCAGGAGCGTGACCAGGTTGGCCAGCTCATTCTGCGCGGCTTTGCTGAGTCTCTCGAGCACGCCGCATTCGCGGATCAGGTTGCCGAACATCAGCAGGCCGATGAGCGGGGCGCTGATGGGCGCGATGATCGCAAAGATAATGGTGACCAGGATGGGGAAAAGGATGATCGTGGTCTTGCTGACCGATTTTTCGTTGAAATCCATGCGGATCATCCGTTCTTTCTTCGTTGTCAGAGCGCGGATGATCGGCGGCTGGATGATCGGGACCAGGGCCATGTAGGAGTACGCGGCCACGGAGATCGGCCCCAGCAGCTGCGGGGCGAATTTGCCGGCCACCACGATCGAGGTCGGCCCATCCGCGGCACCGATGATGCCGATGGATGCGGCGGACTTGAGCAGGATCTCCAGCGGGGAGGCGTCCTTGAACATATCCAGGTTCCGGCCGAGCTGGACGATATTGTCGCCGATGGAGGGGACCAGGTTCGCCAGCCCCAGAACCGCCAGGATGGTCGCGAAGATCCCGAACTGCGCCGCCGCTCCGAAAAAGACCATCCGCGGAGTCGAAAAGATCGGTCGGAAGTCCATCATCGCGCCGATCCCGACAAAAATCAGCACAGGGAAAATGTCGGTGAGGATCCCGGCTTCGAAGAAGATTTTCAGGACGCCCGGACCTTCATCCAGCACCCAGACGGTGTTGAGGGGGAGATTCGACAGGATCGCCCCGAACCCGATCGGAAGCAGCAGCATCGGTTCGTAGTCCTTGGTGATCGCCAGGAAGATGAGGATGCCCCCGATGGCGTACATGACCAGAAATTGCCAATGGAATTCGAAAATACCGGTGAATATCGATTGCAGCGTATCCATGGTGCCCCTTGTCCGGAAGAAGGCCCGCAGGCCTGTCCCGTAAAAAAGATTTGCTCTCAAAGTATCATATTTCATGCCGTTTGTACAGCGGCCGGCTTCTTTCGGACTCCTATCGGAGCTCCTTCACGCCATGTCGCTTTCGTATGTTAAAGAGGAGTGACATTACCATGACATTTGACTCCCGTCTCGTCGTCCGGGCGTTCCCGTATGGTAAAATCCCGGTAAAGAAATGCGGGAGGTGCAAGCCGGAAAACCATGAACTCCCACCTTTGGCTCGGACTGATCAACAACGCGTTCTGGCTGCTCGCCCTCTTCACCATTTTTGACAGCGACTACTTCGCCGCGCGGAAAGGCCGCCTGCTGTCCGAAATTTTCCACGGAGCGCTGATTGCCGGGATCTGCATCGCGGTGATGGCCTTCCCGGTCCCGCTGTACAAGGGGATCGTCTTCGACACGCGCACCATCATCATCAGCACCGCCGCGCTGTTCTTCGGAGCATTTCCTACCGTGATCACGGCGGCGGGCGCCATGCTGTTCCGCCTTTTGTCCGGCGGCTCCGGCGCGCCGGCGGGCGCGGTGACGATCCTCACCAGCGCTGCGCTGGGCCTGGTCTGGCATCGCCGGATGAAACACCGGAAAAGCCGGTACCGCTGGCTCGACATCCTGGTAATGAGCCTTTGCGTCCATGCGCTGATGATCGCCGAAATGCTGCTTCTCCCCGCTGCATACCGGCTGGAAGTGATCCGCGCGATCCTCCTGCCGACCCTCCTCCTGTATCCCGCGATATCCGTATTTCTCGGCACGCTGCTGTACCACCGGCAGGACCGGCTGCGGTACCAGCAGGAGCTTTCGGCCAGCGAAGAAAAATACCGCAGGATCATCGACAACGTCACAGACATCGTCTGGTCCGTAAGTCCGGACCTGAAGATCACGTATGTCAGCCCGTCCGTGTACGGGCTTGCAGGCAAAACACCTTCCGAATATATGGCAGGCACTCTGGAAGAAAAATTCCCTCCGGATTCCCTGAGCCGCATTCGCGAGGTGCTGCGGGAAGAACGCATAACCGAGCAGGATCCGGACTGTGACAGATATAGGAGCCGGACGATCGAAGTGGAGCACTACAAGGCAGACGGCACCGTCGCCTGGTTAGCACTCCATTTCTCGATCCTGCGGGACGAAAACGGCACGCTGTCTGGATTCCAGGGTGTGACGCGGGACATAACGGAGATGAAGCGCGGCGAGATGGCGCTTGCCGATGAACGGAATAAGGCCCGGCAATACATCGACATCGTCCCGGTGATGTTCCTCATCCTTGACCGTGAAGGGAAAGTCTCGCTGATCAACCGGGAGGGCTGCAGCCTTCTCGGCCTTCCCGAAAGCGGCATACTCGGCCAGGACTGGGTCGGCCGCTTCATCCCCGAAAAGGACAGGGAGCCGCTCGGCTCGATGGTCAGGGCGATCCTGCAGGGAGAGATCGGTTTATTCAGGACTCACGAAAATTTCATTGTCGGCGCGTCGGGAAACGAGCGCCTGATTTCCTGGCATAACGCGCTTCTCCGGGATGACCGGGGCGTCATCACCGGCATCCTGTCATCCGGGATCGACATCACCGAGCAGAAGAAAAGAGAAGAAGATCTCCGCTATCTGAGCGAGCATGACCCCATGACCGGCCTGCTCAACTTATGGACTTTTGAAAAGCTTTTTTCGGGCGACACAAAAAAAGCGGCGAAACCGCAGGGCGCCGTCGTCCTTCTCGGCATCCGCAGATTCGGGGCGCTGGAGCGCATTTTCGGGTACCGCTTCGTTCACCTGCTGATCCGGGACACCGCTCTCTGCCTGCTGGACACAGTCCCGAAATCGCGGAAGATATTCCATCTGCCGCCCGGACGTTTCGCCATTTATCTGCCGCACTGCAAAGACCGCCGGGAATTGGACGTCCTGTGCAAAAAACTGGAGGCGAGCCTGGGATCGTCTATCCATCCCGTATTGGTGAGCTTTGTCATCAGCGCGCTCGAAATCGGCAAAACGGACATGCGAGAGGATGCGGAAAGCATCCTCCGCAAGCTGGCGGCGGCAGCGGAAGGAGCAAGCGTCCATGACCGCTTTTCCTGCCGGTACTTCGATGAAGAGATCGAGCATAAGCAATGCCGGGAAGCCGCGGTCAGCAGAGCGCTGACCAATATGCTTTATGCATCGGACGATCCCTCGCTTTTCATGCTGTACCAGCCGATCGTCGACCTGCGAAGCGGTGAAATCGCGGGATTTGAAGCGCTTGCGCGTTTCGCCGACCGCGAATTATCCGAAGTGCCGCCGTCGGAATTCATCCCGATCGCGGAATCGTCCCAGCTGATGCTGCCGCTGGGCCGCAGGATCCTGCAGCTGGTCTGCGGTTTTGCGCTCCGGCTGCGGCAGGAAGGATTCGGGTCGGTGACGCTGTCGGTCAATATTTCCGCCATGCAGCTGCTCAGCGAGAGTTTCCTGACCGACACGGAAAGCCTGATCCTCGAAACAGGCATCGATCCGGCTGCCCTGCACATGGAGATCACGGAATCGGTGTTCTCCGAAAACCTGCAGGAATTCAACGACAAGCTTCTGCAAATCCGCGCCATGGGCATCGGGATCGCGATCGACGATTTCGGGACCGGGTATTCATCCCTGGCACGCGTTCGCGAGCTGAAAATCGATTTTTTGAAAATCGATCAGTACTTCATCGGAAAACTGTCGGATATCCGGCCTGAAAATGCCATCACGGGCGACATCATTTCCATGGCGCATAAACTCGGGTATTCCGTCATCGCCGAAGGGGTGGAGACCGAGGAACAAAAGGCATATCTGTCCGGGCACGGATGCGACAGGGTCCAGGGAAATCTTCTGGGCCGTCCGTCCGGCGCGGACGAGGCGCTGGCGCTGCTGAAAAAAAGCAATACTTCCGCTTAAGCCATTTTCGCGATCCTGGCACGGACATCCCCGGCGAAACGCGCGATGAAGCCGTCCGCGTACCCGGCAATATCCAGCTCCGGATCCCGGATCAGGGGCGTGAGGTCCATGGCGTAACCCAGGGCTTCCGCGGTATCCACGCCGTGGGATGCGGAATAGGTCGCATTGGCGACGCGCCGGCCTGCGGTCGCAAGATCGTAGCGCTTTCCGCCGCAGATCTGCGAGTCGAAGACCCCGAGGAGCGCGGCCGCAAGATTCGGATGGGCGGACAGGTCGAACGCGGTCTTTTCGTCATCGTTCATCCAGTCCAGGCTGCGCCAGACTTCACAGCCGTACAGCTTGCCGGGCCGCAGCTCTTCCGGAAGTTCACGGAGCGCGGCGATCACCTTGAGTGCGACGCCGACATGGGTGTCGTGCTTGTCCGCCAGGTTGTGCGTATAAAGAACGTCCGGACGGGCGGCGGCGACCAGGGTTTTGTAGTCCTCGATAACCGCCCTGTCCCGCGGATCCTTGACCGCCGGACTGGGATAGTCCAGAAGAAGCGCCGCGCCGTATTCGCCGGCAAAGGCAGCCTTTTTCTGTTCCAGCCTGCGGACCTTCTGCATCGCCTCGTCGGTATAGTCCGCATACAGGCCGTCCCTCGGGCTCCCGGCCCCGTTCGTCGTCACGACGCCGCAGAACCAGGCGTCGTTCCGGCCGAAGCACTTCAGGATCCCGTCGTACGCCATGATCTCGATGTCGTCCTGATGGGCCGAGATCGCCATATGGGTGATGCGCCCGAGTGCCTGCGTCTCCGGCATGCCGTCGGGGATATAGAATTCCGCGCCCTGATTGTGAAGTTTCATACCAACCACCTCGTATTGCTTTCCGCTTTACCGTTTCATCGTATCACGGGCAGGCTGGCTGCCGCAATGGATTGCCCGACCCTCCGGCTGGATTCATCCGGCAGATGGACCGCGATGCGGGACGCCAGCGCGGGGAATTCGGACGCGAGAACTTCCTGCGCCGCGCCGAGAATGAGGCTGCCGCCTTCACCGGAAGTCGCTCTCCCCAGGATCAGGACATGCCGGATATCATAGAAGTCCGCGTAATGGGCGATGGCATAACCGAGATAGCAGCCGATCGTCTCGAAGATTGCGGCTGCGCCCGGAGCGTTTTTCTTCAGCAGATCCTGGACCGCCGCAAGCTTTTCGGCCGGGGTGAGGCCGTCGTCCAGACGGATCCCCGCAAGCGGAGCCAGCCGGATCACGGCGTCCTGGGAAAAATACTTGACGCCGCATCCGAAATCGCCGGACCATTCGTCCACGGCGGAATCCGGATCGAAATCGACCGGCACGAATGCCAGTTCGTTCAGCCAGCCGGTGATGTTGCCTTTGCCGTCGATGTACCCGCCGGCCTCGCTGGTCCCCATGGCGATGCCCAGAACGTTCGTATCGTCCAGGTCCATCGCGCCGGCCAGCGCGGTGACGTCGCCGTCATTGGCCACTTCCAGCGGGACTCCGCCCATTTCCTCCTGGATCCGGAAAAACATGTTCTTGACCTTTTCTTCGAACAGATCCGGCGGAACCTTGATGAACAGGGAGGCGGCCATGACTTTGTTGGCGACATAGACTCCGGCGGAGCTGACTCCGATGGCATCGACGCGGGGCATGCGGGCTGCCGCGGCTTTCATGGAAGAAAGGATGCCCTGGTAGTGGTACTCCGGATCCGCCTGGGTTTTCGGATGCCAGACCACTTCCTCGCTGAATACCGCCTCGCCGTCGATGACCGCGGAAACCTTCCGGTCGCTGCCGCCTGCGTCGAATCCGATCCGGCAGCCGTCCAGGTGATGGCCTGTCGGGCGGGTGTCTTCCCGCTCCGCCGGGACATGGCCGGGATCCGTCACGACGACGGTGAAAGGCTTCTCGTAGATCTTTTCCATGAACGCCGCGTCGAATTCCCTCAGCCCGCCCGGCCGGTACGCCTCGCGCAGGTATTCGCCGACCGCCGCCGGCCCTCCGACTGTCAGCTTCCAGCCGCCGCGGATCCACAGCAGGCTTTTGACCAGCCGCTCGGCATAGATCCGGTTGTCCTCGTCCCGGCCGGCATCCGCGGCGAAAATCATTGTTTTGAATACGGAGACGAATCCGCCGTTTCGCTCCAGGGCGATGTGGAGATCCGTCCCTCCGCCGGACCGCTCCACTTCCTCGCGGAACCTGCGGTTGGCGGCGGCGGCGGGCTTGAAGCCGGCATCCAGGATCTTCCGCCCCCCTGCCGTGATTTCATCGATAAAGGTTCGCATGGTCTTCGGCCTCCGTTTCCTGGAGCTCCCGGAACGCCGGGGCTACTTCGTGATGGTTATTTTATGCAGGCTTCGCGGCTTGTCGGGGTTCAGCCCCTTGGCCAGTGCAAGCCTGCAGGCGAACATCTGGGCGATGATTGCATTGAAAAAGGGTGACAGGATGTCGCTGGAGGTTTCGGGTATGGGAAAAGCGGTGGTTCCGAGGTCGAGGATCTCTTTTTTATTGGATATGACAATGGTTTCGATTTTCTGACGGCGGAGCCTGCGGATCATGCTCTCGACGTCGCCCAGCGAAGGACCGTCGGGAGCGAAGACGATCACGGGGATGTCTTTCTCGATCATGGCGATGGGCCCGTGCTGGAAATCGGATGTCGCGAAGGCTTTGGCCCGGATGTAGGTCGTTTCCTGGATCTTGAGAGCGGCTTCGAGGGAGACGGCGTAGTTGACGCCGCGGGCAAGAACGAAGCATTCGTTCATGAAGCAATAGCGCTCGGCTTTCCGGGCGATAAGGTCCGCCGCGCCGAAGACCCGGGAAACTTCCTCGGGGATCCGGCGGACTTCGGCCATGACGTTTTCATCTCCGGACCATGCCGCTGCAAGACTTGCCAGCAGGTAGATCTGGCTGCTGAATGTCTTGGTCGCGGCGACGCTCCGTTCCGTGCCGGCGGCGCAGTCAAGGAAATGGTCGGCTGCGAGGGCGATCTCCGATCCGGCGTCGTTGGTGATGCCGACGGTGACGGCTCCGCTCGCCTGTGCGGACCGCAGCACCTCGAGGACGTCCGCGGCTCTGCCGGACTGGGAGATCCCGATCACGAGGCAGTTCTCAAGATGCATCGGGGCACGGTAGACGGTGAAAACCGAAGGGGCCGCAAGCGATACCGGGATCCCGAGCAGCAGCTCGATTACATATTTGCCATAGACCGCCGCGTGGTCTGAGGTCCCGCGTGCCGCGATCACGACCTGCCGGATGTTTCGCTTTCCGGCAGCCTCCACGATCCGGCGTACCGTCTGTTCATTCACATCCCGGCATCTCCGGAGAGTTTCGGGCTGTTCAAGGATCTCTTTCCACATATGTGTCATGGTGCGGTCTCCGTTTCCGTTCGGTATTATAGTGTATATAAGTATAGAGGTATATACCACTTGTTTCCAGTGTACCACGCCTGCCGGAAAAATCAAGGGGCTGAACGCGAAAATTTCCGGAAAAATTTACGGAATACGGAAGACTCTGCCGGAAGCGTCATTCGATGTTCGTATGGACGTAGACCCGGACGTTGTATTTATATTCGTCCGAGCGATAGACCGATCGTTCATGGAAAAGCTTAAGGCCGGATCCGGTGTAGATGACGCCCGCGATCCTCAGGACCGGCACCGTGTTCGGGATCTCCAGAAGCTCTTTTTCCTCCCTGCCTGGCCGGGAAGACTCGATCACATTATCAACGTGGTCGACCTCGAATCCGTATTCCGTCTTCATCAGTCTATACAGCGACGCAGTCAGGTCATACCGGTCCAGGTCCGGACAGTACTTCTCCGGGATGCTGACCTCCTCGATCCCGACCGGAACGCTGCTGGCCAGCCGGAGCCTCTTGACGGTGAAAACCATTTCGCCTTCGCGCAGGCCCAGGAACCCTCGGATTTCCGCGTCCGCTTCGTTTTTGCCGAAATAAAGCACCTTCGTCGACGGGACCAGTCCCTTGCCGGTCACCAGGTCCGAAAAGCTCATGATGTTCCGCTGCTCGATCTTGCTCTTCGCGACAAATGTGCCCCGACCCTTCTCGCGATACAGGACGCCCTCCGCCACCAGCTGGCTCAGTGCCTGCCGCACGGTCATTCGGCTGATCCCGAGGCTCTCGCACAGGTCGCGTTCGGAGGGGATCAGTCCGCCCGCGGGGAATTCGCCGTCCTGGACCTTCTTGAGCAGGATGTTTTTCAGCTGGAAATATACCGGGATGGGGCTTTTCTTGTCTACATGCATACGGGTCCTCGCGGTGCGGCGTGCGCTTACGCGGGCTCGTGCCGGCCCGCGCTGTCAGGTTCATTATAGAGTCGGGCGCGGCAAATGTAAATGCCCGTCGGGAGGCTCCGTCACCGGCAAACAGGATATATGATACAATAAAAGAAAGATAGCAAATGAGTCGAAGGGTTCATTAAAAGGGGGCAGACTTATGGAATATGTACCGGCAGCGAAGACGGCGGAGTTATCCGACGGTCAGAAAATCAAGGTCGTGATCGGAAGCAAAGAGATCCTGCTGGCGAACGTGGAAGGGGCTTTTTATGCGGTCGACAACAAATGCACGCATATGGGCGGTTCTCTGGTGGAAGGAAAACTGGAGCGGAGCAGCATCATCTGCCCGAAGCACGGCTCCGGGTTCGATGTCCGGACCGGGAAGCTTTCTCAGAGCGGCAAGCTTCTGTTTGTCGCTATCAAGGCGAAGGACCTGCAGACATATCCTGTCAAAGTCGAAGGGCCGGACATCCTGATCGGTATCGGCTGAAGAGAGCGCAGCGGATCGAAGCGCTCGGGTCCATATCAAGTTCACCTGCCGCGGGATTCGAGAAAACCGATGATCTCCGTCAGGTCTCTGATGACCCATACGTCTGACGTTTCACCGCTTCGATCGAGCCAAAGGGACGTGAACCCCAATTCTCTGGCGCCGTCCGCTTCCGGCCTGCAGTCATCGACATAGAGGCTTTCTTCTGCGGTGACGCCCTGCGCATCCAATGCGGCGTGAAAGATGATGGGGCTTGGCTTTCCGGCGCCGACCAGGGAACTTGCCGTAAAAGAGGTGAAATATTCTGCGATGCCGAGCTGCTGCAGCGTATATTCAAGCGATGGAGAGGTATCGCTGATGACTCCGATCTTATACCCGTGCATTCTGCAATATTCCAGCACCTCAACCGTTTCCGGGTATACGATGCGGTCGCCGTTGCACCACAGTTCGGAAAACAGCATTTCCGCGCGCCGATCCAGATCATGATCCACACCTTCTCCGGCAAGCAGGTGACGATAGAATCGCCTGAAAAAATCCCTCTCATCCTCGAGATCCCTATACCAAGGCGTTTTCCCGTAAGAGGCGAGTCGAAACAGGTCCATCATTTTCTCATAGGGCAATTCAAACGGTTTGCCGCTCCACGAAGAAATCATATCGTCGCGATATTTTACTTTATCCGGACTGTAATAAGTCAGCGTTCCGTCGCGGTCGAAAAAAACAGCTTTAAAGCGCATCATTCTTCCTTTTTCTCAGAAGCTCAAGCTCTGCCTTGATGCTCTGATCCAGCTCGGACAGCAGGATGGCAGCGCATATCAGGACGGTGCCGAACAGCAGCCCGACCGAGAAGGTGTCCAGGCCGGCCAGGACCGACAGCGTGACACCCGCCAGCGTCTGCGCGGATAGGATCAGGGAAACGCTGCTTGCCGGGAGCCTGGTCTGGGCAATGTTCTGACAATAGTCCGCCAGGAATGTGGCCCCCACGGCAAGGAAGAGGAGAAGGCCTGCAGCGGGCCATGACCAGCGGATATCCGCGACCTGACGCTGCTCGAACAGCAGGGTCCCCGCGCCGCCCAGAACAGCCTGGACGAAAAACTGCACGCAGACGAATGCGGCGATCTGCAGCCCGTGGACTTTCCTGTCGATCACCAGGATCTGCATGGCCAGGAATACCGAAGCGATCAGGGTCAGGATATAGCCGGCTCCGAACGAGTGTGTGCCGCCCAGCAGGATCAGGATTCCGACAAACGCGACGATGGCTGCCAGAAGCGGGACGATATCTCTTGTTTTATGGATGACCATGACAACGGCGGGCACGATGATCACATAAAGGGAAAGCAGCATGACCGAATCGGCGGGCGTTATGCTTTCCGCGCCGATGAACTGGAAAATGCGGACGATGAAGAGGAACAGGCCGATGACCGTCCCCCACAGGAGCTCCCCTTTGCCGATCCGCTGTTTTCGGGCTTTCATGACGATCAGCATGAGAAAAAAGCCGATGACATTGCGGAAGAACACCATGAAGGACGGAGGTGTCGCCGCCGGGATATAATTGACCATGAGCGCCGGGCGATAATTGACCAGGTGC
>CAZDPQ010000043.1:0-18540 GCA_964507305.1 uncultured Oscillospiraceae bacterium | reverse complement strand
GCCAGCATGAGGCCCAGTGCCGCCCTTCTTAGTGCCGATCCGGATGATGCCTTCTTCGTCAAGGTCCTTCAGCATGTCGTCGCCGACATTCGGGATCTCGCGCGTGATCTCTTCGGGTCCCAGCTTGGTGTCCCTCGCTTCGCACTCGTATTCCTCGATATGGATCGATGTGTACACATCGTCCCGCACGAGGCGCTCGTTGATCAGGATGGCGTCCTCATAATTGTAGCCTTCCCATGTCATGAAGCCGATGAGGACGTTCTTGCCGAGCGCCAGCTCACCGTTGTCGGTAGACGGGCCGTCCGCGATGATATCCCCTGCCCGGACCTCGTCGCCCGTTCTTACGATCGGGCGCTGGTTGATGCAGGTGCCCTGGTTGGAACGCACGTACTTCGACAGTGTATATTCGTCCTTCGTGGTCTTGCCCGTGCGGATGACGATCCGGTCGGCCGCGACGAACTCGACGGTGCCGTCATGCTCTGCGACGCGGCATACGCCGGAGTCTTTGGCGGCGCGGTATTCCATGCCCGTTCCGATGACCGGCGCCTCCGTCCGGATGAGCGGCACCGCCTGGCGCTGCATGTTGGAGCCCATGAGGGCGCGGTTGGCGTCGTCGTTGCCGAGGAAAGGGATCAGCGAGGTGGCGACCGACACGAGCTGCTTCGGCGATACGTCCATCAGGTCGACCTTGCCCGTCTCAAGCTCCAGGAACTTGTCCAGGTAGCGGCAGACGACTTTTTTCTCAACAAAACGCCCGTTCTCGTCCAGCGGCTCGTTCGCCTGGGCAATGTTGAAATAATCTTCGGCATCGGCCGTCAGGTACACGACTTCGTTGGTGACGATCCCCTTTTCCTTATCATAAACTCTGTAAGGAGTCTCGATGAATCCGTACCGGTTCACCTTGGCATAGGTCGCGAGCGAATTGATCAGCCCGATGTTCGGACCTTCCGGCGTCTCGATGGGGCACATGCGGCCGTAATGCGAGGAATGGACGTCGCGGACTTCGAAATTGGCGCGCTCCCTGCTGAGGCCGCCGGGGCCAAGTGCCGAAAGCCTGCGCTTGTGGGTCAGCTCGGCGAGCGGGTTCGGCTGGTCCATGAACTGTGACAGCTGCGATGAACCGAAAAACTCTTTGACCGCCGCGCTGACGGGGCGGGTGTTGACCAGCTGCTGGGGCGTGACCGTCTCCATGTCGGAAATGGTGCCCATGCGCTCGCGGACGACCCGCTCCATCCTCGCAAATCCGACCCGGATCTGGTTCTGCAGCAATTCGCCGACGGAACGGATCCTGCGGTTGCCGAGGTGGTCGATGTCATCGGTCTGCCCGATGCCGTGCTCGATGCCGATGATGTAGCTGACCGACGCATAAATGTCGTCCAGCGTCAGGTGCTTCGGGATCAGCTCTCCGAGATTCTTCTCCAGGAGCGCCGCGAGGCTGTCGCGGACGCTGCCGCCGGAAGCCTGGACTTCGCTGATGATCCTGCGCAGCACCGGGGTCCGGACCTTTTCGTTGACTCCGATCTTCTCAAGATCCAGCCCTTCGAGGTCCGATGCCTTGAACTGCGACGCCAGAAAAACGCCCGCATCCACACGGTTGTTGCCGATCACCTTCACGACCTTCTCGCCGATGGTCGCGGTGTCGCCGACCACCACGATCGGATAGACATTGACGTCGTTGATGCCGGCATTCTGGATCTGCCTTGCCTGATCCGGCTTGATGATCTCCCCGGCGGAGACGAGGATCTCCCCGTCTTCGGTTACGACGGCATCCGCGGATTTGTGGCCGGTCAGCCTCTCCGCGATGGCCAGCTTCTTGTTGATCTTGTAGACGCCGACCCTGGCGAGGTCGTAGCGCTTCGGGTCGAAAAACATGTTGAACAGCAGCGTCTCGGCGCCTTCGACCGAAATCGGCTCGCCCGGACGGAGCTTGCGGTAAAGCTCCTGGAGCCCCTCTTCCTTGGTCCTGCACCCGTCCTTCTGGATCGAGTTGGTCAGGTAAAGCTCTTCGCCGAACATGGAGACGATCTCGTCATTCGTCCCGAGCCCGAGGGAGCGCAGGAAAATCGTGACGGGGAACTTGCGGGTGCGGTCGATGCGCACATAAAGGACGTCGTTGACATCCGTCTCGTATTCAAGCCAGGCTCCGCGGTTCGGGATGACCTGGGAGGAAAAGACATCCTTGGCGAGCTTGTCCTTGTCCCTGGAAAAATAGGCGCCCGGCGAACGGACGAGCTGGCTGATGATGACCCTCTCGGCGCCGTTGATGA
Source organism: uncultured Oscillospiraceae bacterium (assembly GCA_964507305.1). GTDB lineage: Bacteria > Bacillota > Clostridia > Saccharofermentanales > UBA5734 > JAQVYV01. The sequence goes on along the minus strand of CAZDPQ010000043.1, from coordinate 16,273 downwards.
TGAATGTGCCCGTCGGCGTCATGATCGGGAATTCGCCGATATAGATCTGCTGCTCCTTGATCGTGTCGTCTCTCTTGTTGTGAAGCCTGACTTTGACCTTGAGCGGTGCGGCGTAGTTGGCGTCTCTTTCCTTGCACTCCTCGATGCTGTATGTAGGAGCGGATGTGTCGAACTCCTTGTCGATGAACGACAGCTCGATGTCCCCCGAATAATCCGTGATCGGGGATACATCTTTCAGAACTTCGATCAAGCCTTCGTCAAGGAACCACTTGTAGGAATTCTTCTGGATCTCGATCAGATCAGGCATTTCGATCGCCTCATTGATCTTTGAATACGTCATTCTCTCGGCTCTACCCAACTTGACGGGACGCACCATTAACAATCACCTCGCGAATTCTCCGGCTTTGCCGTGTTTGTGAAAACCTCTTGATCTTCAGTTGTCCGTTGTTCAATATTGCAGTCTAAAATATGTCAGATTCTGAGGGCCTGCCCGGTCCGCATAAAGACATAGTTATCCCTATATACGCAATAATGCGTTTAAATATATTATCATCGGATATCAAGCATGTCAAGAAAATATTTGTGTATTAATGTTTAAAAAACGACAGTACAAAAATCGTCTTTTTGTACTGCTTCCCAATGTAAACAGATACAGAACCGGCCGGCCCGCGCCATCTGAAATGCCCGGAGTCCGCAGTATTGGCTGGCATGTATATGAAGAGTCGTGCTTCCCTGCTACTTGGCCCGCCAGGTGATCCTTCCGCGGGACAGGTCATACGGCGAAAGCTCAAGCGTGACCCGGTCTCCCGGAAGTATTTTGATGTAATTCTGGCGAAGTTTGCCGGAAATATGCGCGAGGACCTGATGCCCGTTCTCGAGTTTGACCTTGAAAACGGCGTTCGGCAGGGCATCTTCCACGATTCCTTCCACTTCGATCACATCTTCTTTTGACATTTTTTACCTCTCTTGTCCTGTTGCTTCCTCTCGGCTGTTCCGATGCGGCGGTCCAAGCCTGATCGCGTCAATCCTTGCATGCCGCTCCGTCATCATCGAAAAAGCGGCGGATGCTGTCACGGATAAAAATATTCTTTGCTTCCGTCTTTGTCAAGCTCGCCAGGGCCGACACCACTTCGTCCGGCTGCCCGGCGATCCCCAGAGCCTTCAGGTGGGTCACGCGTTTCGGCTTGGCGCGGTCCGCGGTCCGTGCCCGCCCATCCGCAACCGACGCGATCTTATCCGTCCGCGCGATCACGAGGTAGACCCTCCCTTTATCGTGACCGGCCGTCGAAACGACGACCGTGCCCGGCAGGATACCGCTGCTTTTCATGATCTCGAACACATTGCTGTCCATCGCACACGGCATCTCACACCTCTTCCGTCAGGATCACGGGCCCGTTTTCGGAAACGGCGACCGTATTCTCGTAATGGGCCGACGGCTTGTAATCGGCTGTCACGATCGTCCACTCGTCGTCCAGCATGTACACGCGGGGCGTGCCGAGATTGATCATCGGCTCGATCGCAACGACCATCCCCTCCTGGATGCGCGCCCCGCGCTCTTTCGACACGAAGTTCGGGACATCCGGATCTTCATGGAGGTTTTTTCCGATGCCGTGCCCCGTCAATTCCCTGACAACGCCGTATCCGTGCTTCACGGCGTGCTGCTCGATCGCGGCGGAGACATCGGAAATCCTGCTGCCGGCCCGGTATTGGTCAAATCCGATGAAAAAGCATTCGCGGGTCACATCGATCAGCGCCAGCACCTCCCGGTCGACCTCGCCGACCGGGAACGTCCGGGCCGCGTCGGCATGGTATCCGTTGAGGCAGGCGCCAAGGTCGATGCTGATGATATCGCCCTCTCGAAGCCTGCGCTTCGCGGACGGGATCCCGTGGACCACCTCCTCATTGACCGACGTGCAGATCGATCCGGGGTAAGGCGGCTTGCCATAATGCAGAAAGGAAGCGACCGCGTTTCTCGACCGGATGATTTCATCCGCCCTGTCGTTGATCTCGAGGGTGGTGGTTCCCGGAACGATGAGCGGTGCGATCTTCTCGAAAATCTCCTCGAGAATCTTGCCGGCCGCGCGGATCGCCTGGATTTCTTCCTTGGTTTTCAGGTAAATCATACGTCTCCGGGCAAGCGATCCGGCGAGCCTGACCGCCTGGTTTGCATGAATCGGTCGATGGCGGCCATTGCGTTCACCAATCCCTGGGCGATCGTGCAGTCATTGTCCATCTCGGCGATCAGGCCTCTCGACGCATAATATTGGATCAAAGGCCGGGTCTGGCGGTAATAGGTATCGAGCCTCCTGCGGACCGTCTCGGGCGCATCGTCGTCGCGTACAGCCACCTTGCCCCCGCAGACATCGCAGATGCTGTCGCACGCCGGTCTTTTGGTCACCGCATTATAGGTCTCGCCGCATTTGGCGCACACCATTCGGCTGGACAGGCGCCCGATGATCTTTTCATCTGAAAGCAGGACATTGAGCACAATGTCGAGCCTGCAGCCGAGAGAATCGAAGATCCTGTCGAGCTCCTGTGCCTGGTAGATCGTGCGCGGGAATCCGTCCAGGATGAAACCCCTGGCACAGTCCTCGTTCTTAAGGCGTTCCGCGATGATCGACACCGTGACCTCATCCGGGACCAGCGCACCCTTGTCGATATAGGTCTTGGCCAGCTGCCCCAGCTCGGTGTTGCATGCAATGTTCTGGCGGAATATCTCGCCCGTGGAGATCACGGGGATCCCGAGCTTGTTGGAAAGAGGGCGTCCGACCGATCCTTTTCCTGCGCCCGGAGCCCCCAGCAGGATGATCCTCATAGCCGCTCCTTTCTCCGCCGCTGACGGGCGGATGTTCCCGGAAATGGGAATAAGGGTATCCGCTGCCGGACACCCTTTTCCAAAATCGATCCTCTTCTCATCAATCCAAAAATCCTTTGTAGTGCCGCATCAGCATCTGCGATTCGAGCTGGTTGACCAGATCGATCGCAACGCCGACCATGATCAGCACTGCTGTGCCGCCGAACCACAGGCCGGACATCTTGGTGATGCCTCCCAGAATGACGGGCATCAGGGTCACGAGCGCAAGGAAAAGACCGTCAAACCAGGAGATCCGGTTGGAAACCCTGCCGATGTATTCCGCGGTCGGCTTACCGGGGCGTATGCCCGGGATGAACCCGCCCTGCTTCTGGAGGTTGTTCGATACTTCCACCGGGTTGAACTGGATCATGGAGTAAAAGAACGTGAACCCGAAAATCAGAAGCCCGTAGGCGATGTAATAAACGGCGTTGCCTGACAGGTTTTTAAAAAACGTAACGACCGGACTCGTGCTGCTCGCCCAGAAAAACGAGATCAGGGTGGAGGGCAGCGTGATCAGGGACATCGCGAAGATGATCGGGATGACGCCGGACTGGTTGACCTTGATGGGTAGGTAGGTGCTCTGCCCGCCGTAAAGCTTGCGGCCGATCACTTTTTTCGCATACTGGACCGGGATCCTGCGTTCCGCCTGCTGGACCCAGATGACGCCGACGATCATGGCGAGGAAAGCCAGACCGACGCCGGTCACGAAAAGGATCCGCAGCAGCAGCGAATCTGCCGCGAGAAGCTTGGAATACTCATAGACGGTGCTGACGCCGCGCGGAGCCCGGGAAAGGATGCCGATGAAAATGATCATCGAGATCCCGTTGCCGATCCCGTATTCGTTGATCTGCTCGCCGATCCACATGATAAAGGCTGTCCCGGCGGTAAAGCTCGCGATGACCAGAGGGGCATACAGCCATTCGAGTCCGATGAAGGACGTGGACATCGCGGCCCTGGTCCCGTACCAGAGGGCTGTTGCCTGGATCAGGCCCAGCGCGACCGTGACATAGCGGACGATCTGCATGATTTTCTTCCGTCCCTCTTCGCCTTCCTTCTGGAGGCGTTCGAGCGAAGGGATGACGACTGTCATAAGCTGCATGATGATCGACGCATTGACATAGGGTGTGATGCTCATGGCGAAAATCGAAACGGTCGACAGCGCGCCGCCCGATATCGCATCGAACAGGGCGCCGAAGTTGCCGAGGCGCGTCACGAACATCGAATTGAATTTGGCGATATCGACGCCCGGGATGGGAATGGCGCATCCGATTCTGTAAACAGCAAGAAGGCCGACCGTGAACAGGATCTTTTTGCGGAGATCCTGGATCTTGAAGGCATTCTTGATCGTTTCCATCATTGTGCCCATATCATACCTCCTCGGCTGTGCCACCGGCTTTTTCGATCTTTTCCTTTGCTGCTGCCGTAAAGCGGGATGCCTTGACGGTAAGCTGTTTGGTCAGGGTGCCGTTTCCGAGCACCTTGACCCCGTCCACTGCCTTGGAGAAATTGATGATCCTCTTTGCCTTGAGAAGAGCAGCGTCCACGACAGTCCCGTTGTCTAGGGATTCGAGGTCGCAGACATTGACTTCGACGAATTGGAGGGCAAACGTCTTGTTGTTGAATCCTCTTTTGGGAAGGCGCCTGAACAGGGGCATCTGTCCGCCTTCAAATCCCGGTCGGACTCCGCCGCCCGAACGCGATTTCTGGCCCTTGTGCCCGCGTCCGGCTGTTTTGCCGTTCCCCGAACCGACGCCGCGTCCTTTGCGGAAGGCCGGCTTACGCGCTCCGGCGGAAGCGGATAATTCATTGAGCTTCATGTCTGATCTCCCCCCTTACTCCTTCGTGACCCGGACCAGATGGGCGACTGCGGCGATCATACCGCGCGTCACGGCGTTGTCTTCCCTGGTCACTGTCTGCCCTACCTTCTTGAGGCCGAGCGCTTCGGCGGTCGCCTTGTGCTTTTTCAGCGAGCCGCTGACGCTTTTGATCAATGTTATCTGTACTGTAGCCATATGTCGGGCCCCTCCCTTATAATATTTCTTCCACAGCCTTGCCGCGAAGTGCGGCAACCTGTCCGGGGGAACGGAGCACCTTGAGCCCCTCGATCGTCGCGTTCACCATATTGTTGGGGTTGTTGGAACCGAGGGACTTGGTCCTGATGTCTTTGATCCCGGCAAGCTCCAGCACCGCGCGGACCGGTCCGCCCGCGATGACGCCCGTTCCTTCTTTCGCCGGCTTGAGGAGCACCTGCCCCGCCCCGTAGTTCCCGATGGCCTCATGCGGGATCGTGGTTCCGTTGAGAGCCACTTCGATCATGTTCTTCTTCGCGTCTTCGATCCCCTTGCGGATCGCATCCGGAATTTCAGCGGCTTTGCCGAGCCCCTTCCCCACATGGCCGTTCTCGTCGCCGACGATGACCAGGGCGGCAAACCGGAAATTGCGTCCGCCTTTTACCGTTTTGGATACGCGGCCGATATGGACGACTTTCTCTTTAAGTTCGGGTGTGTTCGCTTCTGTGCGCATTCCTTTATCTCCTCCGCCTTAAAACTTGAGCCCGGCTTCCCGTGCCGCTTCCGCCAGAGCCTTGACCCTGCCGTGGTACAAATATCCGCCCCGGTCGAAAACGACCGTCTCGATGCCTTTCTCCGCCGCGCGCTTCGCGATCAGGGTCCCCACGCTTTTGGCGGCTTCGGCATTTCCTCCGTAGGCGGACTTCTCTTTGATCTCACCGTCCAGGGTGGAGGCGCTGACCAGCGTCCTGCCGGCCGTATCGTCGATGATCTGGGCGTAGATGTTGGAAAGGCTTCTGAAAACACACAGCCTCGGACGCTCGGCGGTCCCGCTGATCTTCGCGCGGATGCGCTCATGCTTCCTGAGGCGGATCTCATTTTTCGCTGTTTTGGTGATCATGTTCTTTCGTTCCTTTCCTGATTATTTCGAACCAGTCTTGCCTTCCTTGATCCTTACGGTCTCATAATCGTACTTGACCCCTTTGCCCTTGTAGGCGTCGCAGACCCGGAAAGACCTGATCTTGGCGGCCGTTTCCCCGACAAGCTGCTTGTCGGCGCCGGAAACGATGATCTTGTTCGGATTCGGGACCTCGATCGCAAGCCCGGACGGTGTTTCGAGTTCGATCGGGTGGGAGTACCCGAGGTTGAGGACAAGCGTCTTGCCCTGCATGGCGGCTTTGAAGCCGACCCCCTGGATATCCAGGGATTTTTTGAAGCCTTCCGAGACACCCGTCACCATGTTGCTGATGAGGGCACGGGTAAGGCCGTGGAGAGCCTTGTGGGCATTGGCGTCCGAAGGCCTCTCGACCTTGATGGTCCGGCCTTCGATGATGACTGTCATGTCGGGGTGATGCGTCATGGTGAGCGTATCTTTCGGTCCCTTGACGGTCACGATGCCGTCCGAGACCTTCGCGTCCACGCCGGCAGGCAATTCGATGACTTTTCTTCCTATTCTGGACATTTTATCCTCCTGCTCTTGAGATTACAGACGGGGGCTTCGCGCCGCCGCGCCTTTTTCAGAGACTGCTTGTTACCAGACGTAAGCCAGGACCTCGCCGCCGATCCCGTTTCTCCGGGCGCTCTTGTCGGTCATGATCCCCTGCGAGGTCGAGATGACGGCGATCCCGATGCCGCCGAGCACCTTCGGGAGATTCTCGGCATTCGCGTACACGCGCAGGCCGGGCTTCGAGATCCTCTTGATCCCGGAAATGACGGACTTCTTGGCTGCGTACTTCAGGGTGATGCGGATCAGCCCCTGCATGCTGTCTTCGACCATCTCATATTTCGTAATATAACCTTCTTCAAAAAGGATCTGCGCGATCGCCTTCTTGACATTCGAAGCGGGCACATCCACGGTGGCGTGGCCGGTCGAGGCGGCATTGCGAATCCTTGTGAGCATATCGGCTATGGCATCTGTGATTTGCATTTGGTTTCCTCCTTCCCTGGCATCTCTTACCAGCTGGCCTTCCGAACGCCGGGTATCTGCCCCTTGTAGGCCAGTTCCCTGAAGCATATGCGGCAGATCCCGTATTTGCGGATATACGCATGAGGCCTTCCGCAGAGTTTGCAGCGATTGTACGCCCGGGTCTTGAACTTCGCGGTCTTCTGCTGTTTGAGAATCATTGACAATTTGGCCATTTCCCGTTCCTCCCGATTATTTGCTGAACGGCATGCCGAAAAGCGTGAGAAGCGCGCGCGCCTCTTCGTCGGTCTCTGCCGTCGTCACGATGATGATGTCCATCCCGCGGATCTTATCGATCTTGTCATAATCGATCTCCGGGAATATCAGCTGCTCCTTGACCCCCATGGCATAATTGCCGCGCCCATCGAAGGAATTGGGGTTCAGTCCCCTGAAGTCCCGGATGCGGGGTATGGAGATGCTGATCAGCTTGTCCAGAAATTCGTACATCCGCTCGCCGCGCAGCGTCACCTTGCAGCCGATGCTCATGCCTTCCCTCAGCTTGAACGCCGACACGGACTTCTTGGCCTTCGTGATGACCGCGTGCTGCCCTGCGATGATGCTCATGTCATTGGCGGCGTTGTCCACGGCTTTGGCGTTTTCCTTCACATCGCCGACACCCATGTTCAGCACGATCTTCTCGAGCTTCGGGGTCTGCATGACCGACTTATAGCCGAAGGACTGCCGCATGGCCGGGGCGATTTCCTTATCGTACTTTACTCGTAATCTCGACATTTTGTCCTACCCTCCCTGCGTCACTTCGCGCTGTTGATCGTGCCGGTGATCTCGCCGCAAGCCTTGCAGATGCGAACCTTTTCACCGCTCGGAAGGACCTTCCGCTCGACCTTGGCAGGACGCTTGCACTTGTCGCAGACCAGCATCACATTGGAGCTGTGGATGAAAGCTTCCTGGTGGATGATCCCGCCCTGCTGATTGCGTCCCCTCGGCTTCTTGTGCTTGACACTCATGTTGACGCCTTCGACGATCACCATGTTGCTGTCGGGATCCACCTGGAGGACTTTACCGCTCTTGCCGGCGTCTTTTCCGGTAAGGACAAACACATTATCATTTTTTCGGATATGCATTTTTGACATTTGCTTTAACTCCTCCTATAGAACTTCCGGAGCAAGGGACAGGATCTTCATATAGTCCTTGTCTCTCAGCTCTCTGGCGATGGGCCCGAATATGCGCGTGCCGAGAGGGTTTTTGTCATCCTTGATGATCACGGCGGCGTTTTCGTCGAACTTCACATAGGAACCGTCGCTGCGGCGCAGGCCCCTCTTGGAGCGAACGATCACGGCTTTGACGACCTGCCCCTTCTTGACAACGCCTCCCGGCGTTGCTTCCTTGACGGAACAGACGATGACGTCCCCGATATTGGCATATTTGCGCCAGGAACCGCCGAGCACCTTGATGCAGAACAACTCTTTCGCACCGGTGTTGTCGGCGGATTTAAGGCGGGTTTGTACCTGGATCATAAAAATTCCTCCTTCCCGAAACAGACGCCTGGGTCACTTGGCTTTCTCGATGATCTCGACCAGCCTCCAGCGCTTGCGCCTGCTGAGCGGCCTTGTTTCCATGACCTTGACTTTGTCGCCGGGCTTGCATTCATTGTTTTCATCGTGTGCCATAAGCGTGTTGGTCCTTTTGACGATCTTCTTGTACAAAGGATCCTTGACATGCTCCACGACGGTCACCACGATGGTCTTGTCCATCTTGTCGCTTTTGACCAGGCCGACCCTGGTCTTCCTGAGGTTCCTGTCAGTCATTGCCGCATCCTCCATCACTCTTTTATCCCCTTCAGTTCGCGCTCGCGCATCACGGTCCTCACCCTGGCAATGTCCCTGCGGACTCCCTTGAGCCTCATGGGATTTTCCAACTGGTTGGTGGCGTGCTGGAAACGGAGCTTGAACAACTCTTCCTTCAAAGCGGACAATTCACTGTTCAGTTCTTCGATCGTCTTCTCTCTGGCTTCACTCGGTTTCATCTGCTTCACCTGCCTTTTCACGTGCGATCATCCTGGTTTTGCAGGGAAGCTTATGGCCTGCGAGCCGGAAAGCCTCTTTGGCCTCTTCTTCTGTGACACCTGCGATCTCAAACAGGACCCGGCCCGGCTTCACCACGGACACCCAGTATTCGGGGGTGCCTTTTCCGGAACCCATGCGGGTCTCGGCGGGCTTGGATGTGACGGGCTTGTCCGGGAAAACCTTGATCCAGACCTGGCCGCCTCGTTTAACGAACCGGTTGATGGCGATACGGGCTGCTTCGATCTGATTGCTCGTAAGCCAGCAGCACTCGGTGGCCTGCATCCCATAGTCACCGTACGCGACGAAATTGCCTCGGGTCGCGTCGCCCGACATACGGCCTCTGTGCTGCTTCCTGTGCTTGACTCTCTTCGGAATTAACATCAGGCTTCCCCTCCTTCCGGTTGAACCGCCTTCCTCGGCGCGGGCAGGATCTCGCCCTTATATATCCATACCTTCACGCCGATCCGGCCGTAGGTCGTCTTTGCTTCGGAAAATCCGTAATCGATGTCGGCCCGGATCGTCTGAAGAGGGATCGTCCCCTCGTGATAGTGCTCTCTGCGTGCGATCTCCGCGCCGCCGAGCCTTCCGCTGACCTGGGTCTTGATCCCCTTTGCGCCGGCCTTCATCGTCCTGCTCATGGACTGCTTCATCGCGCGGCGGAACGAGATCCTCTTCTCGAGCTGGGCGGCGATGTTCTCGGCAACCAGCTGCGAGTCGATGTCGGGATTCTTGATTTCCTGGATGTCGAGGAAAACCGCGGTCTTGAACTTGGCGGCGAGCTTTTTCTTCAGTTCCTCGATCCCCGCTCCCTGGCGGCCGATGATGATGCCCGGCTTGCCCGCGTATATGGCGACCTGCAGCTTCTCATCCCCTTTGCGCTCTATGGTGATGTGGGATACACCGGCAGCAAAGCATTCCTTCTTCAGGAAATCCCGGATCTTCTTGTCCTGCACCAGGTATTTGCTGTAATCCTTCTTGTCGGCGTACCACGTGGTATCCCAGTCTATGATCGTTCCCACCCTGAGTCCGTGGGGATTTACCTTTTGGCCCATCTGTCTGCCTCCTTACTTTCTTTCTTTAAGAACCAGCGTGATATGGCTCGTTCTCTTTAAAATCCTGTTGGCGCTCCCGCGTGCCCTCGGCATGAGCCTCTTAAGCGTGGGGCCCTGGTTCGCGTAGCAGTCGGCTACATAAAGGGCATCCTTGGACAGCTCGTTGTTGTTGACGGCGTTGGCTTCCGCGGATTTGAGCAGCTTCGTAAGGACAGGCGACGCGGATTTGGGCGTATACTGCAGAATGGCGTACGCTTCACCCAGGGACTTGCCCTTGATCGCGTCGATCACCGTGTTGGCCTTGCGCTGCGAAATGCGGATGTATTTCGCGGTGGCCCGCCCTTCATCCTTGCCGATGCCGAGGACTTTCTTCTCCTTTTTCGTGAGAAGCGCCGGTTTGCCGGATCGTCTTGCGGGCTTGGCATACTTCGCGAGGATCTCTTCCTTGTTCTCGAGCATGTAGCCCTTACTCATGACCTTTTTTTCCACTTCGTGTTCCTCCCTTCCATCCTGGGGTCCCGATTACTTAACGGATGTGGTTTTTTCGCTTCCGCCATGACCCCTGAAGGTTCTTGTAGGGGCGAACTCACCCAGTTTGTGTCCGACCATTTCTTCTGTTAAAAAGATAGGGACATGCTTGCGGCCGTCGTAGACCGCGATCGTGTGCCCGACCATTTCGGGGAAAATCGTGGAGGCTCTGGACCAGGTCTTGATGACCCGCTTCTCGTTCCTCTCGTTCATCGATTCGATCTTCTTCATCAAATGATCGGCTACAAAATATCCTTTTTTCGTTGATCTGCTCATGAAACGGCCTCCCCCTTACTTTCTTCTCTTCACAATGTACTTGTTGGAAGGATTCTTGCGATCCCGGGTCTTCTTGCCCAGCGTAGGGACACCCCAGGGGGTGACGGGTCCGGGCAGTCCGATCGGGGATTTGCCCTCGCCGCCGCCGTGCGGGTGGTCGTTGGGATTCATGACGACGCCGCGGACCGTGGGTCGGACGCCCATGTGGCGCTTGCGGCCCGCTTTGCCGATCGAGACGTTCTCATGCTCGTTGTTCCCCACGGCCCCGATGGTGGCCTTGCATATAGCCGGAACCATCCGGACTTCCCCGGAAGGAAGGCGGATCTGCGCGAAGCCGTTCTCCTTGGCCATCAGCTGGGCGCTGGCCCCTGCCGTCCGGACCATCTGGGAGCCCTTGCCGGGCTTGAACTCGATATTGTGGATGATCGTGCCGACCGGGATATTCTCGATGGGCAGCGCATTTCCGGTCACGATGTCCGCGCCGGGGCCGCTGACGACCCGGTCGCCGGCTTTCAGCCCTTCGGGTACGAGGATGTACCGCTTGTCGCCGTCGGTATAATGGATCAGCGCGAGATAGGCGGTCCGGTTCGGATCATACTCGATCGCGGCGACCTTGCCGGGAACTCCGTCCTTGTCGCGCTTCCAGTCAATGATCCTGATCTTGCGCTTGTTGCCGCCGCCGATATGGCGCACGGTGATGCGGCCGTAGCTGTTTCTGCCGCCGGAGTTGCTCCTGGAAGCCAGAAGCGACTTTTCCGGTCTCTTGTCCGCGAGCGCCGAAAAATCGGCGACCGTCATTTCCCTTCTGGCGGGAGAAGTGGGTTTATATTTTTTTACAGGCATCTTCTCTTCACTCCTTCTCTAAGGTCGGCAGGCATCAGCCACCGAATCCGAATTCCTCAATGGCATTCTTGTACTTCCTGACCGCCGATGTCGTCTTGCCGCCTTTCGAAAGATAGGCAGCCGCCTTCGGCTCCGTGTCGATGGTGACGACCGCTTTCTTCCAGGAAGGGGTCTTGCCGGAATGAACGCCCTGTCTCTTGACTTTACCGTCATAATTCACGGTGTTGACCTTGAGGACTTTCACGCTGAAGAGCTCCTCCACCGCCATGCGCACCTGGGTCTTGGTGGCGCCGCGCGCCACGGCGAATGTGTACTTGCCGGCTGCGGCGTCCGTCGTGCTGCGTTCCGTGATCACCGGTCTGATGATGATGTCGTGTGCCGTGCCCATTAGACATACACCTCCTGAATTTTCTCTGCGGCCGCCCGTGTCACAACGGTCTTCTCGAACTTGAGGAGATCGAGGACATTGATCGTGTTGACCCTTGCCAGCTTGATGCCCGCCAGGTTTCTGGCCGATTTCTCCACGGTCTCGTTCTTCTCGTCCATCACAAGAAGGGCGGAATTTCCGACTTTCAGATTGGCCAGCATGCCGGCCATGTTCCTGGTCTTGATCTCGCTGAATTCGATCTTGTCGACCACGATCAGGTCATTGTCAAGGAGCTTCGTTGAAAGAGCGGACTTCATCGCGAGCCTGCGGACCTTCTTGGGGATCGTGTAGCTGTAGTCCCTGGGCTTGGGCCCGAAGATCACGCCGCCGCCGACATACTGCGCCGAGCGGTTCGAGCCGTGACGCGCGCGGCCGGTGCCCTTTTGCCTGTAAGGCTTCTTTCCGCCGCCCCGCACTTCGCTCCGGGTCTTCGTGGAATGGGTGCCCTGCCTCTTGTTCGCAAGCTGATTGAGCACAGCCGTATGCAGAACATCCTGATTGGGCTCTATTCCAAAGATGGCGTCGGAAAGCTCCATGCTGTCGATGACAGCTCCTTCCATATTGTATACGTCAACCTTTGCCATTGTAAAAGTTCCTCCTTATGCCCCGGATCACTTGCCGGACTTGACGGTGTTCTTGATTTCAAGGATGCCGCCGTTCCTGGGTCCGGGAACGGCACCCTTGAGTGCCAATATGTTGCGTTCCCCGTCAACGAGGACAACTTCGAGATTCTGGACGGTCACACGGACGGAACCCATGTGCCCCGGAAGCTTCTTCCCTTTGAAAACACGGGCCGGGGTGGTGTTGGAGCCCATGGAGCCGACTCTCCGGTGATACATGGAACCGTGCGTCAGGGGACCGGTGCTCTGGTTGTAGCGCTTGATGACGCCGGCATACCCTTTGCCCTTCGAAATGCCGCTCACGTCGACTCTGTCACCGACGGCAAACATGTCCGAGACCCGGATCTCGCTGCCGACTTCGAAAGCGGCGTCCGTGCGGAATTCCCTGAGATACTTCTTCAGCGCCGTCCCGCTCTTGGCGAACTGGCCTTTGGCCGGCTTGTTGAGCTTCTTCTCCGCGATGTCGCCGTATCCGACCTTGAGAGCCGCGTAGCCGTCGGACGGGACCGTCTTCTTCTGGATGACGGAAACCGGCCCGCAGTCGATCACCGTGACCGGCAGTGCCGAGCCGTCTTCGCCGAACAGCTGTGTCATCCCGGCTTTCTTGCCAAGCATGAATTTTTCCATTGTCTGTCAAACCTCCCTGGTTATTGGTTCGCCCTGAACGGACGAACATGACCTCGCGCGGCATCCCGCGCGGTATGCGACAAGCCTTACAGCTTGATCTCGATGTTGACTCCCGCCGGCATGTCGAGCTTCATCAGCGCTTCGACGGTCTTCGGGTTCGGGGCGAGGATGTCGATCAGCCTCTTGTGGGTCCTGATCTCGAACTGCTCACGGGCATCCTTGTACTTGTGAGGAGCCCTGAGGATGGTGACGATCTCCTTGTCGGTAGGAAGCGGGATCGGGCCCGATACATTGGCGCCCGTCCTCTTCGCCGTCTCGACGATCCTCTCGGCGCTCGCGTCGAGGATCTCGTGGTCGAAAGCCTTAAGTCTGATCCTGATTTTCTGATTTCCTGCCATTGGACAATCCTCCTGTGTCTTGCTGCTTCGCACGTTACCACTGTGCCGGGCGTATCATCTCTCCTCATGATAAAGCCCAGAGTTCTCTCATCTAAGATTCACGTCTGGGCACATACTCAAAAGAGTATACGCTGCGTCGGTCCCGTGCCGCCCGGTGTCATCGACCGGACTTCTCCGCCGAAGTTACCCGCCTGTCAGCCGCAGCGGCTGAAAACGGCAATCTCCGGCATCATCGCCCGAAAAATACGCGCTCCCGAAAAGTCGCGCAGGTAGTATTATATTTCATGGAGACGGGAAAAGCAAGATAAATTTTCACCGATTTTCGCCGATTTTCGCCGATCTGCGGGGATCTGCCGGAAAATCCCGCCGGAATGCCCTGAAAATCGTCCGCACTTCGTCTGCGGGCCGTCCGCGGGTCGTCCGAGGTCATCCCAGATCGCCGATCGAGCCGATCTCGTAGCCCTTCGCCCGGATCTCGTCCACCAGCTCCGGCAGGATCTCGACATTGGTGTTCGAAACTTCGTGAAGAAGCAGGATCGCACCGTCGTGGAGGCCTTTGGTGATCGTCTTCATCGCGTCATCCGGATCCGGCTGGTCATCGACCAGCCAGTCTTTGTAAGCAAAACTCCAGAAGACGATCTTGTATCCCAGGCTGCTGATATGGCTCATCACCGCCTCGCTGTATTCGCCCGACGGGAAGCGGAAATATTCAGGAAGGGCAGCGCCTGTAAGCTTGAAATACGCATCCTCGACCTTGCGGAGATCGGCCGTGACGGCGTCCGCGCCGGACTTCAGATACATCTCGTCATACATGGTGGCATGGTTCCAGGAGTGGCTTGCGATGATATGCCCCTCCTGGTACATACGGAGAAAGACGGGCTTCAGCTTCTCATTTTCGAAAAGGTTGCCGACAACGAAAAACGTGATCTGAAATTTCTTCTCTTTGGCAATATCGAGAATTTTCGCCGTATTATTATTATAATCGTACCCGATATCCATTGTGATATAGACCTTTTTCGACGACGTGTCGCCCTGCCAGATCCCACTGAATCGGTCGCACATGGCCTGCTGGGAATCCTGCACCGTGGGGGAAACTCCTTCTTTGCCGCTCGCGAAATAAAACCACCCGAGTTTCTTCGTTGCGAGGGCGCCCGGGGTCACGGGCGGGAATGTGGGCTTCGGGGTCGCCGTCGGCGGCAGGGTGACCGTGGCCGTGGGGACGGCCGTCGGCTCGGTGGAAGACGCTCCGCCGTCAGACAGGCCGGAAGAGATGCCGGAGCCGGTCCCGGAAAGGAGCGATCCCGTCGCGGACGAGCCGCGGTCCCCGAAAAAGTCAAGCCGGCTGCCGGCCGCGTAGACCCCGATCAGGACCGCCGCCGCGGCCAGCAGGATCACGGTCGTAAAAACCGAAGCCCTGCGTCTGCTCATGGAAGACCTGCTTTTTCGATATGTATAAGATGAAGTCGATTTTTTCATATGCTTGATTTTACCATATTTCCGGGAATGCGGTTCACGGATTTTTCCGCCGCGCCGCTGTTTCCGTCAGGCAGGGCGCGTGCGATGAGGGGCTGTCAAAGGCTGTCGAGAAGCGTCTTGAGGCTGTCCGTGCCGAACTGGTATTTTTTGCCGCAGAAATGGCAGGCGAGCTCGATGCCGGCGGGATCATCCATCAGTGCGGAAAGCTCCTCGCGGCCGATCGTCATCAGTCCGCGCGCCATCCGGTCCCGGCTGCACGGGCACGTGTGACCGCACGGGGTCCGGTCGAAATACCGGATGTCCGGATCGCCGAGGAACAGGTCGATCATCTGCTCGGGCGTGAATCCTTCCTCGATCAGCCAGGATGCCTGCGGAAAGCCCGCCGCCCTTTCCTCCAGGTAATCGATCAGGTCCGCACCGGCATCGGGGAGGAGCCGGACCATGAGTCCGCCCGCGCCCGTGATGCCGTCACGGTCCATGCCGACGCCGAGGCTGATCACGCTGGGGATCTGCTCGGACAGCATGTAGTACGAAGCAAAATCCTCGGCGATCTCACCTGTTACGAGGCGGACCCTGCCGATATACGGCTCGCGCAGCCCGAGGTCCTTGATGACCGTCAGCGTGCCGTTTCCCAGCGCGCCGCCGACATCCAGCTTTCCCTTCCCCTTATATTCCGTCCGGACCGCCGGGTTTGAAACATAGCCGCGCACACCGGCGTCCGCGGTGCAGACCGCGCAGATCCCGCCGATCGGACCGTCGCAGCGGATCGTCGCGCTCACCGACCCCCCGGGATCCTTCAGGTCGCGCGACATGAGCAGCAGCGCGCTGCACACCCTGCCCAGCGCCGCGGCTGCCACCGGGGACAGCGAATGGATCCGCACAAGCTCCCTGCAGGTCTCCGTGCTCCTGACCGCGGCAGCCTGGACCATCCCGCCGAAAGCCATCGCCCGGATGATATAATCCCCTTCCATCCGCGTCTCTTCCGGCGCCGGATCGTCCGGTCCCCGGCCCTGCCGGATGTCATCGCTCATCGGGTCATCCTCCTGACTTCATCGAAGCGGCCAGCCGCTCCTTCTGCTCATCCCGGCGATTCTGCAGAATGAAAAACATCCGCTCAGAGCCTGGGCCCGGGGCTTTCATCGTAAAATCCGAAACGACCCCGGCGGCATGGAGCCC
>CAZDPQ010000042.1:0-18802 GCA_964507305.1 uncultured Oscillospiraceae bacterium | reverse complement strand
AGGTTTTGTCCAGTCATTGCTGAGATCATCCTTGTATTCTCTTGTTAAAAGATCGGTTTTGAAGATCTTTTTGGTAAATTCAAAGGCCTCCATCGTTTTTGAATCGCTGAATCCCTCTTTCATATTAATATCATCAAAAACAAACCCCCCATTGGATGCAATCGCGCATTCTAAAAAACACGGGAATGATACCATAAGTCCGCTAAATCCGAACGTATCATTTTCGCCGTCTTTATCGATATCTTTGGTAGCAGCTTTGGCGATGTTATAAAAAGCATCCCACGTCCATTTACCTTCTTTGTATAGATCAGTTGGATTATCGAGTCCATAATCATCGATGATATCCTGATTAAAACCAAGAAAAGCGATATCGCCTTTCGCATACTGTTTGGAGAATGCAAGAAAATTCTTTCCGAAAACCGGAGCGCGCCTCATCACATAGTACTGTCCATTCAAAACGTCCGCGTCAGGTGACACATACTGATCCATAGATAGGATCTGCTTGCCAAGTACAGCAGAAACAAATTGCGTTTCACTCAGTCTCACGATATCACAGTATGCTTTACCACTGTTCATCGTCGTTGTCAGTTTGCTAGCCATTTCAGCCAGCGGCACGATCTCAAAATTGATCAGCACATTATACTTGTCTTCAATCCTCTTTAGGTTTTTATACTTTAGAAGATCCTTTTCGCTTGCAGTCACAGGGTCCGGCTCGCCATCCGTACTGGAAAAATTTCCATCCGCTCCCCATGTTGCGATCGTGATGGTTCTGCCACCCATATCAAACGCTTCATAATCATAGAAGTAATTGTCAAGTGAAGGCTCAATACCCTTCGTTGGTTCAGGGGTAACGGTAGGCGTTGCCGCCGGCTTGCATCCGACTGCAACAACTGCAGTCATAATAAAAATAAGCAGAATGATCCCGATTTTCTTAAACATACTTCTTTTCTCCTCTCTTTTCTTTCTGTTCACGATTCCCAACTCTGTGTATATAAATTCTGAACAGAACATTGTAAATAGGTCGGAAATCACCCGACGATCCCGCTACGTTCAATTCCCTCAATAAAATAACGTTGCATCACCGCGTAAAGCATGATCAACGGCATTATAGTCATTAGGATCCCGGCATCACGAAGCAGTTCGAAATGATTGGCATCACGCATTAGATATAGTGAATGCAGCTGATTGGCAAGTGCTGAAAGCTTGAGCGCGATGAAATTTTTCGAAGTCATCAGCAGGGTTGTATAAAAGGTGTCATTGTACTGCCAGACAAATGTGAAAAGCATCACCGTCACCATCGCTGGGATCGTGTTGGGAAGCATGATATAAAAGTAAGTCCTGTAGGAACCGAGCCCGTCGATCATCGATGACTCTTCCATTTCTTTCGGCAACCCTCTGAAAAATTGTCTGAATATAAAAATGAAAAGTCCGCTCCTAATCCCAACACCCGTTCCGGATAAAAGGATCATCGGAAGAGGGGTATCGATCAAGCTTGGCTTTATGATCCCAAGAAGACTGAAGATTCCGAGCGGATCAAAATAACGGAACTGCATATATAGCGGCATCATGATGGTTGTCACTGGTACAACGATCGTGAGTATCACGATGCCGAACAGAATATTCTTCAATGGAAAATCAAAGCGGGCGAATCCATATCCAACAAACGAACTCACTATGACCTGTACGATCATAATTGTTCCAACGATCACCAGTGTATAGGCAAGGGATCTGAAATAATCCATGCCTATGATTGCGATCCTGAAATTATCCAGTGTTAAATTTGCTGGTATAAGGTATACTAAAGGATTGTATGTATCGCCCTTATCCTTTATCGCATTGGAAATGCATTTTATCAAGGGACCGATAATGATAAAAGATGTGCCGATGATCACAATCGCCCGAAACAGAAACCACATGGCTTCATATGCTTTTCCGCGTATACGCCGCAGGGGAAAAGCATCGTTTATGATCGGCATTCCATTATGGATATTTTTATACTTCACGGCGCTTCCCTTTCTCTTTATGCGTTCTGATAAAAAACAACCTTGGACAGTAAATATGATATTAATAGCAGGAGTAAACAGACAGTAACGGAACTAATCAGTGAAATTGTAGCGCTGAGGCCAAATTCCATACTACCTGTAAAAGCCGTATCATAAGCATATTTAACAAGCGCACTGCCATCATACGAATCTACAATTGTATATACGATGTTTGTCAAGATCAATGGGCTGACCATTGGCAGTGTGATCTTCCAAAAAGATTCATAGGCGGTCGCACCTTCGATTTGGGCAACCTCATACATGGAACGCGGCACAGACTGCAATGCAGCCAGGAAGATCAGAATTTGAACTCCTGAAGCCGTGATCACGTCATAGATATACGTCAATGCGCCAAGGATATAATTTGCGATTTTAGCAGGAAGACCGTAATCCAATAGCAACAATACTATGGAACTTGAATCGAACATGTTTTTTCCTATAGTCATCCCTTTCGGCAAAGTCTGCATCCCAATCGACAATTTCTCGATTCCTGACGCAAAAGCTGCCGCTACAGAACCGGAGGCCATGATCACCGGAAGAAAGAAAATGATACGGACCAATCCTCTTCCTTTGAATTTCTGGTTAAGAATCATTGCCATGAAAAGGCTGAAAAAAATGATCAACGGTACATTGACCAAAAGATTGCTAATGGTTTCTGCCAACATCCTGTTGAAATTTTCATTGACGAAAAACAGGGTCCAGTAATTCCTTAGCTTGATGAATTCCGTTTTCAGCCCGATCGAACCGATTCCCATAGTGATCTTGCAGAATGAATAGTAGACAGTCGTCAGGATATTTCGGCTGAAAAACCAGAATGCACCGAATAGCCAGGGCGAGATAAAGACAAGTCCGGTAATCGCTCTTTTTTGCCGTAAAGTAATACCTCTGCAATGTTTTCGCGTCATCTATCCACCTTCTTGCCATATCCTTGTGATTTGACCGTAAATCCGTCCAGTGTATAATCGGTCTTCCCGTAATTGACCCAGATTTCAGTGCCATCTGCATAAGTTACTCGAACAACACTATTGTTCAGATATTCATGGGAGGTCATCTGGAGAGTCCGGACATCCGAAAGCAAATCGTTGATGATGTCATAGAATTCTTTCGCTCTGCCGATCCAATCCTTGTAGCAGACGGATAAATACTGATTTGCGGTCGTGCCTTTGATGCTACTGTTATCATCAAATGTGAAAGCATAACGAGGGATCGTACCGGTCTCGATCAGCCTTAAAAGCATCGTTCTGTCATACGGGTAATCCGAAGCATTAATAGGTATGGATGCATAATCGATGCAACCGTGGATGACCATCTGGTAAAATGGAACACTTTCATCCATGATCATGAAATGGTTCATATCGACTGGCACACCGATTGCTTTCGTTGTGCAACCTAGCGCGTAATTATTGGGGTCGGATATCATCAGCTGATACTTTTCGTTCATTCTTGCCAGCCCCTGTATGACGATATTCTCTGCATATGAGCGGTCGATCGGATTGGCTGTGCGTTTATCCGAAGATAGCGAATCACCCATATCACGCAGAGAAATGGCACCGATGCCTATCCTGTCATACTCTGCGTCAAATCTCCCTATAACATCAAGCAGGACGGACGGGGACAGAAGATAGCGCCATTCGTCATTCCGTACACCATAGATGCTGCCGAACTGCATGGTTGGTGGCAACGTGTTGCCAGTCACGGCTTTTGTGCCGATGACGTATCGCGAAGCGTATTTGGATGAATTGAAATTTCGGGAAGCCATGCTGACCTCAATAAAAGCAACGTCTGGATACAGGGCTCCTCCAAAAGATCGAACGGTGCTGTCAAGTTGCCTAAGTTCTTCTATGTTCCCGACAGATCTATCAATATCGATGCTTGTCGGGAATGAATGATACAGGCCATCATTGAACCATCCAACAAACCTGATCTGCGGATCATGAAAACCAAGGCTGTTTATATCAGCAGCTATTTGTCCGGCTTCGCGAAAACTGGTCAGCTTTTTGTCATGCGTGAAAGGGATCCCGAATAAATGTGCTTTAGTGGAAACCGACCCGAGAAGGTCCACAAAAAATGGCAGATTTTCCTCTTCGCCCAATTCATGCAGCACCCCATCAGCAACCAGCTTTTCCCGATACTTCGCAGCCATTCCCGTATAAGTTGCATCTTCCCCGCTTAAAAAAATATAGGACAAAGTTACATTTCCCTGATAAAGGTTTTTCTCAACCACCGCAAGGTCGTTTGAGAGATCGACAGCTGCCGTATCATATTTTCTTACATGAAAAGTCGGATATACTATATTATAGGAATTGTTCTTTCCGCTGATGTTCGCTTTCAGGACTGCTATAGCATCTGCATTTTCGATGACTGCGAGAAAAGCCTGATCGTTTACTTTCTGTCCATATACCGGTAATTTTACATTGCTAACGATCTGCTGGGTGATATAACTCTGCGTTGTAAAATCATTACCATATACGGACTGGACATATTCATCGCTCGTGACTTTGCCATTATTAAGGTTGATAATGCCTCCGCAACCATTCGGGACAAAAATATAACCTGTATCATTCATATTCCCCGAACCGAAAAATCTCAACAACTCGATCTGGGAGACAAGTGTCACTTCATTTTCAATAATGTCATTTACCGGGATGTCGACGATCAACTTCCCATCCTGCAGCCGGTATTCCAGCGGAATAACAACATGCGGTTTTGTCAGCGATTGGGGTTGTTCTCCAGATATCTCGACTTCTTTTAAAAGATCCTCATCTGTATATCCTGCCTCTTGAGCGATGCGAATCATTTTCCGGGTGACCATGACAGAACGTTCGACCAGATAGTTCCTTTGACGAAATCCCGGTTTATCCGTAGATTCCGGATAATAACCAAGGAAATATTTCCTATCCGAATCATTCAGTCGACTCAGGATTTTTTCCTCGAGACGTTCCATGGTAATGTACTGTGGCAGCAAATTGACACCTGGAGACAAATCTCCGATTCGGTAAAGAACCCTGATACCATGATCGATGGAATAGAGCTCAAACTGACCAAGACTGACCGAATCAGTGTATGAATTGAAGGTATTCAACCTTCGATAATAATCGAAGTATTTGACTGTCAGCTGGGATGACATCAACTCCTTTTCAGCATTGTTTGCGAGTTCATCCTTATTACGGTCAGGTGGATTAGAATACCAGGTGTGATTGGAACTAGTGTCGTGGACCGCGATTTCGCATGTGCTTTGGTTAAGGTAGAGTTCCAGAAATTCATCTTTCGCGACAAGATCCATTCCGGGAAGATCAATTGAACCTCCGGTCATTACTTTCAGGTTATAATGTGTGTGTCCATGTCCAGAAGGTGCATAAGAAAGGTACTCCTTGTTGTTTGGAAGCCTGTTACGGAAATAAAGTCCGGAAACAGCCACAACGGCAGTCAATACCACTATAAGGGTATAAATCAATTTTTTACATCCGGTCCATCTCATCAACAGATCCTCCGTTAATACCGGTAAATGATCTCGGTGTAGACACTTCTAACAAACACATATACCTGCTGGAGCAGAGCCATACAAAGGCTGATTAAGAAAACGATAACCAACATGGAAAATACTGTCAGAACCATCGTAAAAACGGTCTTTGATGCGGTATAATTATGGATCGTCAACAATCCCGTAAAAAGTAAAAACAGAAACCATGCGATCGATATACTGATCAACATAAAATAAAACGCCATCTCCTCAATTACAAAGAGGTTGCTGAGCACGCTGCCGAACAAGGCTATCAGAATCACCGGAATCAATGAATAGGCAAGAGTCGAAACAATATCTTTGAAACGTCCTTCTCCATCCATGATGGTCGTCACCGACCAGTTTGCAACACAAAAAAGAAAAAAAACAAACAGGAGTGCAAACAGATCGCGCAAGGTGTTCAGGGTCGTGAAATCAGTGGAATTGACCAGAAAGCTCGCGTATTGTTTCCTCACCGAAAGCATGATCCAGGTCAGAAGCAGAATAACGAGTGAAGTCATATAGCTTCCCGTGTTTTCAGATTTCATTGCATAAAAACCTCGGAAAGGGTGAAAGAGGATTTGCAATGCCGATCTAACTTGAATCTGCAGATTATCCATTCTTGTACACCTCCCTCCTCCTGAGCTTGCGGTATATTTTTATCAGAATGAAACAAAGAAGAATGATGGTCAGCACAGTCAGAGCATACGGCGAATATTTCTGGAACAATTCATTACGATACCTCTTAAAGGCGATAGAGTAATATAGTTTACTTCTTGCTCTGCGGAAGTTCCTCATCGCCAGAAGATTATCACCTCTGGCAAGCTGCGCCTTGCCGATTCCGATGTAGGCGAGTTCATTGTTGGCATCGATATTTGCAATGGTTTCCCAGACTTTGTAAGCTTCGTCATCATCGCCGTCAAAATGCATTCCAACTGCCTTGTTGATCAAATCTCCATAATTCGTTGGGGTATATGCGGTTATACTGCCGCGGTTTTTATCAAGGACAATAAGTTCCCCGCAGAACTCCTCGATAGCCGTCGGGACTTCCAAGGTTCCGATCTGAGTTCCTATCCCGCCGAAAATATACAGCAGATGACCTTCATTATCGTAGGTGAAAATTCTACCACGTAAATCATCTACCACGGAATAGATTCCTTTTTCCCTGATTTTAATGCTTGAGAAACGGGATTGCCCCTGAAAAGGACCATCGGCTTTTACCAGCATATCACCTACAGGCAATGTGTACTCATCGTAGTTCCGCAAAACATTATTTCCCTGTGGATTCAACTTGAGAATCAAACGATCGGATCCCTTGTCTACATTTGTAGCAAATACGAATCCTTCAGCATCAATGTCAAGGTTGGAAAATTCAGTTGGGATAAACAAAGGCATTTTTGCTCTCTGGGCTTTTGTGGCGAATTTACGCCAGAAAAGGTCGATCGGTGAAACTTTAACATGAATCGTTCCAACATATCCAACAAATCTGCATGTGTTATCAAAAACCATTATCCCCTGAAAAACGTTTTTTGCGATTACGTAAAGACTTCCAGCAGGATCAATGGCGATTTTCATCGGCAGAAACACGAAATCATCCGTAAAAGTCTCCGATTGAACGTCACAAAGCTCGTAGACAATGTTACCGGCACTGTCCAGACCGATCACCCTGTTGTTTCCGGTGTCAGCCACATAAAGGACACCCTGCCTCGACATGGAGATCCCCGATGGCATGTTGAAAGGCTCTTCTACACTACCGCGACGGCCGGAAGCGATCACCTCCACCAAATTGAAATCCGTATTGAGTATTAAAATCCGATTGTTTCCAGAGTCAAGGACATATAACAATCCGTTATCTGCGACAAACAGGTCTGTTGGATCTTTGAGCGGTCCCGCGCCCATATCGGTTCCCGTCACGTATCGATCAGGCACATAGGCTGCCGGAGCCGGTGCATATTTCTCCTGCGAATAATAGTTATACCCTTTGTAAGGGACTGCTGTAGCTCCGATCGGTTCTGACACCAAAAGCAAGGTTGAAAGGATCAGACAGAGTATTCTTCTCATTGGCTCATCCTTTCATTCCTGATGTTGACATTGTTTCGATGATATTGCTCTGAGATATGATAAAAAACAAGATCGGAACCGACATCATAATCAATCCAACGGCGCTGCCGGCACCTGCCCGCGCAAAACCGCCACGCACGATCTGGTTCAGGGCATAGCTAAGAGGTTTAAGCTGTTCGCTCCGGAGGAAAACGCCTCCGGTCGTCCCCCACAACATCTGGAACATAAGGATACAGAGGGTCAGCCATGCAGGCTTGACATTCGGCATGACAATAGACCAAAATTTGCGGAACTCGCTGGCTCCGTCAATGCTGGCTGACTCAAGGAGGCTGTCGGGAATCTGTTCCATGAACTGTTTCATAAGGTAAAGTCCAAGTGAGCTCGAAAAAGCCGGAAGGATCACCGCTAAGAACGTATTGTTGATTCCAAGCCAGGAGATGATCATATAGTTAGGGACATTGGTTACCACTGGAGAAAACATCAGAGACAGCACAATCAGCGAAAATAGAATATTTTTTCCCGCGAACTTCAACTTGGCAATCGGATACGCGGCAGCTGAAGCAAAAAGCAGATGCCCGGCGGTTCCGCTGATGGTGATGATGACAGTGTTGAGGATATAGCGTGAAAAGGGAACCCAAGAATAGGACATCAGGGTAAAAAGATCGGTAAAATTGTCCATCGTCGGATTACGAACGAAAAATTTCGGCGGAAAAAGATACAATTCATCCAACGGTTTGAACGCGTTATTAATGATATATACCAGAGGCATCGCCATAAACAGCCCAAGCATGGATAGTACGATGAACAGGACAGCAGTCCCAGCACGAGAACGGTTTGCCGCTTCACGGAATAGCTTTCTCTCATTCGACATTATGCTTTACCTGCCAACCTTTCTGAGCATTTTTTGGATTGCTTTGTTCGTTCCAATCATCATGAGAAACAGGACTGTTGCGATTGCCGATGCAAACCCCATCTCAAAACGTACCGATCCAAAGTCGATGAGATGGGTGACTACCGTCTCTCCGGCATAATTAACACTCGGAAATCCGACTAGCTGAATTGACAAATCTGAAATCGCAAACGAGGTGGTGATTTGGATTACCGCTCCGAACATGAGCTGTGGTATCATGGATGGCAAGGTTATATACCATAGTTCTTGCCAGCGATTCCGGATCCCATCCACTATACCGGCTTCATATAGGGATTTATCAACCGTCTGGAGTCCGGCGATAAAAGCCAGAAATCCCGTGCCAAGGCTTAACCATAGCTGAACAATGATCAAGATAAGCAGAATATATCGAGTATCTTTTAACCACTGGATGCTCTCATACATGATGCCTGCTCTAATTAGAAAACTGTTCGCAAGTCCATACCGGTCACCGGAAAAAATCAGTTGCCAGATGAAATATACGTTTCCAGATATTGATGGAGCATAGAAGATCAGCGTCATCAAAGCTCGCAGTAGTGGAGGAAATTCGCAAATGACCCATGCGATAAGAAAACAGAGGATATAGCTAACAGGCCCTGTTACCACGGCAAAGACTATCGTATTTTTCAATGCCGTGACAAATACTTCGTCTTGAAAAAACAACCTTATATAATTATCCCACCCAACAAATTCCGGTTTCTGAAGCATGTTGAAATTCGTCAGGCTTAACAACATGGATGAGCAGACGGGAAGTATGGTAAACAATACGAATCCGATCATGAAAGGAGCCATCAAGATATATGCATCTCGGCTTTTCCATGCGACTGTCAAAAATGTGCTTTTTCGGTTTTTCATCAAATTACCACCTCGTTGGTCAGTCATCCAACTTGAATTCCCTGCGTTTATGCTCAATTTCTTCATTGATGTAACGCACCTGATCTTTCAACGCTTCCCTGGGAGCGATCGTTCCGTTTACAGCTGTGTAGAAAGCATTATTTAGATGCCTGTTCGTAAGATATCCTCCCGGGACCTGTGGGATTGCTACTACATTCTCTAGTTCTGACATGATGGTGTTGTAGTCATCCGCCGGCCATGGGAGCCGTGATAATGCTTCCATATTAGCAGTCGGATATCGTGCGGATGGACCCATCAAGCTTTCCAGCTCACGTCCGAAACGAGTTTGTGCTTCCGCGCTGGTCCACCATTTTAGAAAATTCCAGGATGCTTCCCGATCTTTTGTGTTTCGCAACATGATTGATGCAAGCCCTCCCGATGGGATAGTCCTGACGATTGTGCCGTCTGCTTTTTTTGTCCCAGGAACAAGGCCGAAATCCCATAATCCTTTGATTTCAGGTGCCGCAACCTGGAGAATATTGTACGTCGTATAATCTGAGATACCGATGGGCATCTCGCCGGTCCGAAACCGATTCACAAAGTCAAATTCCTTCTCAAGTCCATAATCGATATAGAACTCCGTCCAGGTTAGAAATGCGTTCAACGCTGTCTCCGTATCTAGAAGCGAAGTTTTTCCATCTTTAGAGTAAAACTGTCCGCCAGCCTGGTAAAGAAAAATGCCAAAAACGCTGTCAGGAGAGACATAGCCGACTATATTCAAATTACTCGGTATCATACCGAACTCAAGATAATTTCTAGACAGCACAGATAATGAAGCATGAACATCATCCCATGTCTGTGGTACCTCAAGACCAAGTTGCTGCAGGATGTCCGTTCGATAAAACAACATATTGAATGTTTGTTGCTCCGGAAGGGCATACACTTTATCCTTATAAGTAAAGGGAATCATGGCACTTTCGAGAAAACGCTCTTTGATTTCACCAAAATCTTTAAAAGATGCAATATCATAAACAGCATTCCGCATTCCGTAGTTCATTGGCAGGTCCAACGGAAGATGCAGTGCAACATCCGGGCCCTGGCCAGCCAGGACCGCCGGCAGGAGTCCTGCCATATCCACCAGCATAAGGTCCACTTTTACAGAATGACTTTCCGAAAAACCTTCGTCGATCATAGCACGAATGGTATTTGCCTGATCGCGTCCGGCACCAGACCAAACTGTGATTTCCCTATCATAATCCATTGCAGATGAGCCCACTGAATTATAGTCGATTATAAAAGAGTAGATCAATGACATGATTTCATGACCGATCCTATCAATCAGAGAATTATGAACTTCCGGTAAGTTCACCTCACTCGGAAGGATATAGATCCGATCGATCTGCAATGGCATTTCTTTAGCTTGATTCAACCATGCAGCTAGTGAACCAATGTTCGATTTGAAGCTTTCAAGCGTATAGATCACTTTTTCTACGTCTTCCGAAAGGTCGTCGAGTTGATCGTAAAGAGTGATCAGAATCGCCTCCTTGTCGCTATAGGTACCAGCGATTTCCCTCAGCAGACTGATAATTTCTGCCACGCGATCGCGTTCTGCTGTGATCCGATCCACAATGCCCGGTATGCTTTTTGCGATCTGATAATCCCTATTAACATCCGGTTCTTTCCCCGTAATCATGATGATTTGTCTATAGATCGTATTCAGATCAGCCACGGAAGCTTCAGCTTGCCGGAGGATGTCGGCCATCCCTCCGAGCGTTACTTCCAGAGAAATGGTGTTCATTCCTTGTGCAAGATAAAACCAGTATGGTGCACCACTGGCATCAGCAATAATCATCTGCTCCCAACCCTTATGATATAAGAAACGGATATCGCTCGCCTCTGTAAATGGCACATCACCATTGAGCAGAAGCTTTCTTGCCGAGAATGTACCCCGAACAAAATCCTGCCTGACATTCATGCCGATTCGATAAAGTCCAGCAAGCGGAACATCAACTTGCCATGTAAGTTGTTGTCCGACAAAACGCCAGTTCCATCCGCCGATGGTATTCATCTTAATTTTACTGTAACTATATGGTTCAACGCTCGGGCTTGTGTGATCCGCAACAGGATACAACATGGGGCTGGTCTTCCGCGATGCGTTTTCAGCCTCAATTATCAAAGCCTCTCCGCCTTGAGCGTAAACAGGATCATCAAGTTCGCTGATATAATTCGCATAATCCGGAATTGCATGGATCTGGCTTAGAATGATCCGGTCTAAGATCATCGGTTCCCTTTGAGCAGTTAATGTGATCCGATTCACTCCCTGATTCAAATAGAAACGAAGAGGTTCATTGTAATAACCCCTTGAATCGTATACCATGCAGGAAGTCCATTCAGGGATTTCGACCTGACTCGGCCTGATATCATTGCCGAGTGAATCTTGGGACACGGATTTTGCGCTGTCAATCCAAAATCTCGGAAATTCGATATCAACAGCTTCTACGTAGGGTATCTCACCATTGATCAAAATACTTCGTTGAATCGATGCGCTCTTTCCCTCGATAGGGTAGTATTCCACATGAATCGTATACAAGCCCGCTTCTTTGATATCGATATCCCAAGATACACTACCGGTCTCACCCGTTTCAAGGCTTTTCCCGCTTTTCCCTTTAAAATCGTCAACTATATGAAGATTCGGGTCATCCGATACGGCATAATCCGCAGCCAGGATCTCATACTCCTCAGTGTCTGTTTCCCGGTTGTCTGATGTGTGTTCCGAAAGATAAAATTCGTATTCAGACGCATTATTCATTTGTATGCTGTTCACAGTAGTCTCAAATCCGGTATCTGCCGCAGGATTCTCTTCGGAAGCGCTATTTTTGCCGTTCGTGGAAATCAAGGATAATGAAACCAGAATAGAAGTTACGATTGTGATTGATTTTCGCATTTATCTGAACTCCTCACCGATTCCGTGGATGATAAACCACATCGTTTTGCTATAATTCGTATCATATAATAAAATGAAGTGATCGTTACACAATATGGTGTGTATGCACAAACACGATGTTGTAAGGCATTACCTTCGGCATGCACATTATATAATAATATTTTACTCATATTTACCTTGGATGGTATAGAATAATATTTTACTTATTTAGAAAAATACATAAAGTTATGGATGTGATACCTTCATATAAAATCAACATTCATCTGTCTTCTTTAATAGAAAAATCAGCAAGGACAGAATCTGATTTTACGGATACACGTTCCTCCGAGGGGGTCCTTCCGGTGTATTTCCGGTATACGGCGGAAAAGTAATTCGGGGAAGAAAACCCGAGCTCCATCGCCAAAGCGGCAAGAATTACCGAGTTTTTGCCCCGCTCCCGGATCCTCTCCCCGGCGGACTCGATCTTCTTTTCATTGATGTACTGTCTCGGCGGGATCCCCGTTTCTTCCGCGAAAAGATGCTTGAAACGCGATTCCGACAGGCCGCACAGCTCCGCCAGATGCGCGAGGTCCGTCACTTCTCCGATGTGGGCGCGGATATACTCCTGCGCCGCGCCGATCCGGCTGTCGCCTCCCCTGCGTCCCGCGGCGCTGCGGCAGATCCGGTCCAGGAACAGGATCAGCAGGCTCTGCCCGGTGAGGATGTTTCCCCCGTCCATCCCGCAGAACGCGTCGAAAGCATCCGCCAGAAGCCGGATATCGCCTCTGCCCGCCGGGAAGCATGGCTCGCGGATCGCCAGGAGGCGCTGCCGCAGGGGTTCGCCGAGCGCCGGCCCTAGCCCGAGAAAATTCCCGCCGGGGCGCATGTCGAGCTGGAACCAGAGGATCTCGTTGACCTCCTGCGGGCTCTCTCCGCTTCCGTGCGGCTGGTCCGTAAAAGAGACGAAAACATCGCCTCCCTTCAGCGCATACGACTTGCCTCCTGCCTGATAAGTCTGCTTTCCCCGGATCAC
Source organism: uncultured Oscillospiraceae bacterium (assembly GCA_964507305.1). Classification (GTDB taxonomy): domain Bacteria; phylum Bacillota; class Clostridia; order Saccharofermentanales; family UBA5734; genus JAQVYV01. Next base: position 5,482 of record CAZDPQ010000042.1, on the reverse strand, counting down.
CGCAACGATCTCCATGCAGCCTCCGTGGATATGGGTTTTCAGCGGAAGGATCGCGTTCTTCAGGACGGCATGTCCGATCGTCCGGAGGGCGGGAAGGCCCAGGCGGTCTTCCGTCAGCACTTTCCGGTCTTTGGTGTAAAGATATTCATCCCTGACGTCAAGCATGGCATCTTCCATTCGAGCGGTTATGATTTTGTGCTGTAGCATGGATGCGAATGACATTATTTTATAACAGTATTACAATGATGGCAAGAACACGCGGATCGGAAGCGATCGCATGCAATCATCGATCAGAAGCGATCATGGATCGCATGCGATCATAGATCGCATGCAATCGCAGAAGATATCCGCCTCGCACGAAAAAACACCGGAGGGTTGGCATGACTTCAAGAGAAAAAGTGATCCGGGCCCTGGAATTCCGCAGCAGCGGGGAGATCCCAAGGCATTTGTGGACCCTTCCGATCGCGTGGGATCTCTATCCGGAGATCCTCCGCCGGATCGGCGAGGATTTCCCCGACGACATCGCCTACGCACCCGCCGTATACGGGACGCCGCCGCCCGAGTCCGGGGACCCGTACAAGCCCGGGAAATACACGGATCCCTGGGGCTGCGTCTTCACCAACATTTCCGCCGGTACGATCGGCGAAGTCAAGGAACCGCAGATCCCGGAGGATGACACGGAATGGGAAAGCGCCGCGTCCATCCGTTTCCCGGAGGAATTCCTGACGTTTTCCGAAAGCGATGTCAACCGCTTCTGCTCTCAAAGCAGCCGCTTCATCCTGGCCGGGATCGTCCCGCGGCCTTTCGAGCAGCTGCAGTTCATCCGCGGGACAGCTCCCCTGTATATGGATCTGATGGATCCCCCGCGGGACATGAAGCTTTTCATGGCGCGGATGCAGGACCTCTACTGCCGGGTCCTCGAAAAATGGGCGAAAACCGATGTGGACGGCTTGGTGTTCATGGATGACTGGGGCGCCCAGAACAACCTGCTGATTTCTCCGGCCCTGTGGACGGAATATTTCAAGCCGCTGTACCGCGATTATATCCAGATCGCCCATGCCCGCGGGAAAAAGGCTTTCATGCATTCCGACGGGCACATCCTGAGGATCCTGCCCGATCTCGTCGAACTCGGCCTTGATGCCGTCAACTCCCAGATCTTCTGCATGGGTCTGGAGGATCTCAAGCCTTTCCGCGGTAAAATCACCTTCTGGGGGGAAATGGACCGCCAGCACCTGCTGCCCTACGCTTCAGCCGAAGAGATCGACCGGGCCGTCCGCGATGTGCACGCCGCGCTGTGGCAGGACGGCGGCTGCATTGCCCAGTGCGAATTCGGCGCGGGCGCCAGGCCGGACAACGTGTATCAGGTGTTCCGGAGCTGGGACCGGCTGTCGCGGTAGATCATACCGCTTGTCCATGTCTTCACATCCCGGCAGCGCAGACTGCAGTGTTTTGATTTTCTGAATTACGATTTACTAAGTTACGATTTACTAAATCGTACTTTAGTATTTTTCATCGTAACAATCTGCCGCGAAATCCGGGTATCAGGCCTTCTTTTCCAGCCGGATCACATTCCAGGAGTGCTTCTGAAGGACAGCCGTGAGGTTCCCGCCGTCGAACGTGGAACGGCCTGACAGGCGGGGCTTCACGCGGTCCGGATCCTGCTCGGTATTGGCCGCCTTGAGGTCGCTGTGGTTCAGGGCGGAATGCTCCGTGATCCGATAGCCGGCATATTGCCGGAGATCGAAGACGGTCTCGAGGTCGTCTTCCAGGTCTTTGTTCACGGCAAAGACCGTGAGGGTCTCTTTCGCGTCATCCGATACGATGGCGCAGTCCAGGACCGGCACGTCTCCGATCGATTTCGCATCGTAGCGGGGGCACTGCACGACAGTCTTCAGCGCCGTTCCCCTGCCCAGTCGGCTGGCCTGCATGAAGGGATAGAAAATGGTCTGACACCAGGCGCCCGTGTCGGATGTCATGATCGGCGCGATCACATTGACAAGCTGCGCGAGGCAGGCGATCTTGACCCGGTCGCTGTGGTTGATCAGGGAAATAAGGAGGCTGCCGACCAGCAGGGCGTCTTCGAAATTATAGATATCCTCGAGCTGGTGGGGTGCTTTCGACCAGCGCTCGATCTTGTCCTGGTGGGAATGGTACCAGACATTCCATTCGTCGAATGAGAGATTGACCTGTTTTTTGCTCTTTTTCTTCGACTTGATATGGTCGCAGACCGACACGACCGAGTCGATGAATTCGCCGAAGCGGACGGAATTGGCCAGGAAGGCCGGCGTGTCATCGTCCTGGTTGCCGTAATAGGAATGGAGCGAAATATAATCGATGTTGTCATAGCTGAGGTCAAGCACGGTCGACTCCCATTCGCCGAAGGTCGGCATGCCGATGTAGGAGCTGCCGCAGGCGACGAGCTCGATCGACGGGTCGACCATCTTCATGATCTTGCCGGTCTCGTTGGCCAGGCGGCCGTATTCCGGGGCGGTCTTGTGTCCGATCTGCCAGATGCCGTCCATTTCGTTGCCGAGGCACCATAGCTTGATGCCGTGCGGCTGCCGGTACCCGTGGCGGATGCGCAGGTCGCTCAGGGCCGTTCCGCCGGGGTGGTTGCAGTATTCGACCAGGTCCCTCGCTTCGGCTGCGCCGCGGGTGCCGAGATTGACGGCCATCATGGGAGCCGTCCCGGCTTTCGCGCACCAGGACATGAACTCATTGGTCCCGAATTGGTTGTCCTCGGTCACACCCCAGGCAAGCTCCAGGCGGACCGGCCGCTGCGAACGGTCGCCGACCCCGTCCTCCCAGTTGTAGCCCGATACGAAGTTGCCGCCGGGGTAACGGACGATCGGCACGCCGAGCTCGCGCACCAGCCCGATCGTGTCGGTACGGAATCCGTCCTCATCGGCAAAGGGGGAACCCGGCTGGTAGATCCCTTCGTAGACCGCCCGGCCGAGGTGCTCGATGAACGATCCGTAGATCCTGTCGTCGATGGCCGAAATGACATAATTTTTATCCGTCAGGACGTTTGCCTTTTTCATAAGAACGGTTCCTCTCGTTTCTTCTCATTGTATCAAAAATAATACTCCACGGACATACGCAGCATTACCGCACCGTGACATTGCCGATGAAATCATTCCATTCAAAGTGCCTGCTGTCGAACGACGCGGCCTTTTCTCCCATGACGGTCAGGTTCTCATACATGATGTCTTCCGTCCGGTGATCCGGATCGTACCCCGCAACATAGGATTTGACGGGGCTGTCCACCGTGATATTCCGGAACGTGATGTTCCGGATATGCCCCGCTTCGGGATCCTTGGACCAGAAATCCTTGACGATCATCAGTGTCGTCGCGTAATGGACCTCGTGCTCGATGCGGATATCTTCAAACAGGATGTCATGGATGCTGGCCTGATCGCACACGACGATGCAAAGCGAGCCGAGCTCGCGGGTCCAGTCGGCATAGCTGCGGATCACGTCGCAGTCGCGGAAGATGACGCGCGAGATGTCGTTGCGCGTTTCGCAGCAGATCCCGAGACAGCGCACCTTGTCGTTCCAAAGCACGCATTTTTCGACGAGCACATCCTCGCCCCCGCAGACCGGCGGCCCGGACATCGCCTTGAGGCAGATCGCGTCGTCGCCGGTCCGGATCATGCAGTTCCGCACGGTCACGTCCGTCGAACTGACGATGTCGATCCCGTCGCTGTTTTCACGGTAGCTGAACATTTTGATATTGTCGATTTCCGCATGGCTGCATTGCGACAGCGTCAGGGTCCAGGAACCGGCTCCGGTGAACGTGATCCCTTCCACGGAGATCCGGCTGCACCGGCTGAAGCGGAGCGGTGCGCGGTGATGCCATTCGAGATAGGACGTGTCGATGATCCCGCGCCCGCACAGCCGGATGGTTTCGGCCTGATCCGCGATCATGAAATTCCGGTAGATCTTCGCGCCGGCCCAGTCTTTTTCGACAAGGACTTTCTCGTCGTCTTTCGGGGGATCGGCGATGACCAGGGCGCCGGGCTCCAGATAGACGGTCATGCCGGATACAAGATCGAAATAATCCGCGTGGTGGATGCCGGCGCCGAAATAGAGGACGCCGGGGTCGGTCCGCAGCGGGATGTTTTTCTGAGGAGGGTTCACCGAAAGCGTCAGCGGCTGTTCGATGCCGTCGTTGACCGTGATGGTGAGATGCACCGGATGTGTTACGGTAAAACGGATCCCGCCGTCACGGATCTCCGCTTCGGCTCCGGCACTCTTCGGCGCGATCCGCACGGTTCCGGCCGTTCGCCCGATCGGGACCGCGGTCACCACGACCGGAGCATACGCATCATCCGCATAGTCGAACGACGCAAAGGAATGGGGTCCTCCGCGTGTGACGGGAACGGCATAAACGGGAACTTCCGCACCTTCCGCGAAGAGCTGCCAGTCGGAAGAAATAACAACGCCTTCCGCTGCCGCGCGATGGGGTTCATCTCCCTGGCTGCGGTGGCGGAGCGGATCCTTTGCTTTTGCCAATCCCCCGGGGACCGGCCCGATGCTGATTTTCATACATTCATCCGATGCCCGCCCGGGGCATCGACTCCTTTTCCTGTTCATGATCCCATCGTCGGTTTATGAAAATGCCGGCGCTGCCGGAGGGAAGGTCTTTACGTCTCTTTCCCGTCGATCCGACAGCCGCCGGCACCCTGTGTTCCCGATGGATGAAATCAAGCGGATTTCTTTTTCTTGAGCGTCACGATGACCACCGCCGCGATGATTGCGGCAGCGACGACCGCAAGGACGATGATCAGGACCGTCCTGCCCGATCCGGCCGGTTCTTCATCGGATGCGGATGAAACGGCCGAACTGTCACCGGTTTCCGACGCGGCGGATGCCGAAGATCCTTCAAGGCTCTCGCCGGAAGAAGCTTCCGTCGATTCATCGCTTGCCGTGCTTTCAGTGCTTTCCCCGCTGACCGCAGAACCCGCAGCGGATGAAGAACCCGTTCCGGAGGACGCGGCTGTCGAAGAAGCTGCCGTGGAGCTCTGCGCGGCAGAAGAAGCTGAGGACTGTGAGGATGAAGATGAGGAAGATGAAGAGGACGGCGCGGAAGTCGGTGCATTGCCGGTCGCCTTGATCGTTCCGTTGGTATAAGCCGTGTGCAGTTCATCGACCTGCGACGCCGTAAAAGCAATATTGTAGAACCGCAGTTCATCGATTTGTCCGGTGAATCCTTCGTCGAATCCGTAGGTGACTCCGCCGTCGTCCGAGTTCGAGTGTCCGCCTATGGCAAGGGGCATTTCCGGGCATTCGAGCGAGGGCTTCTTGAGGGATGCCATCGGATAGACCGTTGCGCTGCCGTCCATGTACATATAGGACATCTTGGTGCTGTAATCCGACACCAGCGCTACATAATGCCAGCGATGGTCATAATCGCTGTGCGCTTCATCAAGCACCCAGTTCGTGCGGTAGGCCTGGCTCCACCAGTCATAGCCGCCGAGTC
>CAZDPQ010000041.1:0-19065 GCA_964507305.1 uncultured Oscillospiraceae bacterium | reverse complement strand
GGGATGATCCGGACCTTTTTGCCATCCGGGAGGAGAAAACGTCTCTGCTCACAGGGATCGGCGAAAGCAGCCGGATCGCCATGCTTTGCTCCGGGATCCCGGGTACGCCGGAAGAGGCATCCGGTCAGAAAGCATACATTCTTGTTGATGATTTTTTAATCGGCAGGGACCGTGCAAAGGCGGATTTCCGGATCGAGTCTCTCTCAGTCGGAAGGATGCATGCGCGGATCACAAGAAAGCACGATTCCTTTTTCATTGAAGATATGGATTCGCGGAACGGGACTTTTGTTGACAAGATGCGGCTGAAAAAATGCGTGGAATACCCATTGCCGGACAAGTGCCGGATCCGGTTCGCCGACCGGGAGTTCTTCTTTGTCGCAACGTAAGCCGGCCGTCTGCTTCATGCGGCAAGGGCCGGTCAGAAGCGCTCCGCGCCCGGCTGTTCGATCGGGCGCACCGGTGTCCCGTCACCGAAGTCGGCATAGATCCCGGTCCGGAGGATCTGCGTGTCCAGCGCGTCCATGGCTGTGAAACCGCACAGCCCGACCGCGGACCTGAGGAAAAGGTCAGGCCGGAGATTTTCCCTGCTTCCGGCTTTGACGCGGGCTCTCAGGGAATCGGCGTCCGGTGCCGACAGGTCGAGGATCAGGTTCCGTATATTCACCGTGCGGGGCTTGCCGTCGCTGAGCTTTTCGGCCCATAATTCCGCTGCGGACAGGATCGGATCGCACAGCTTTCCGATCCCTGGAAAAAGGAAGAGATATTCGGCGCTGCGGATCAAGGCCATGATGCTGCGGGATGGAGCCGGGACGACAGCCGCGCCGAGGACGGCGATCCCGTCCGGCAGGACCCGGTTGAGCCTTTCGGCGACCCCGGCGGGAGAAGGCCGGCCTTCGATTTCGATATCGATGCAGTCATCCATGGTCTCGACGCCGACGCCGAGCGGAAGGGCGAACACGATCGACGGCCGTGGGTTGAAGCCCTGTGAATAACGGCATCGGATCCCGCTGCGCATCACGGCCCGCTCAAACATCCGAAGCATGTCAAGATGCGCGATGTAGGCAAGCGGGCCTTTACGCGAAAACACAAGGCGGTACAGGCTGCTTTCCGCCTGATGGTCCCCTCGGAGATTGGGAGATACGGGGAGGGTCTTATGCTTTTTGATCAAAACAAACCCCTCCTCCGAATAAAGCGGCGCCGCAAGCCGAGCACATCGACCTGCAGTCCGGTGTCGTCTGCTCCAGGCGAGCCTTCCGGCTTTCCTCCAGAAGGTACTCCTTCTGTACTCCGCTATCGATATGATCCCATGGCAGGATCTCATCATAGGGCCGCCGCCGGTTGGCATAAAACTCCGCCTTCAGCCCCTCTTCCTCCATGCATTGCAAATAAATGTCCAGGTCGAACCGGTCCTCCCAGGCGTCGAATCCGCAGCCTTTACGGAAAGCCTTGTAGATCACACGGCTCAGCCGACGGTCCCCGCGCGCGAGGACGGCTTCCCACAACGAAGCGCGCGATCCGTGCCACTGGAAGCGGATATACCGGCTGCGAAGCAGGCCGCGGAGCTTCTCCTGCTTCTCATTCAGGAGCGGAAGCGGATCCTGAGGCTCCCATTGGAACGGGGTGAAGGGCTTCGGGACGAAAATGGCTGCGCTGACGGTGATCTCGGGTTTCCGCGTGCGTTTTTCCGCCGGCATTTCGTAGTACAGCCGCTCGATGCCCCTTGCCAGCGCACCGATCCCTTCGATGTCTTCGTCGGTCTCGGTCGGGAGTCCCATCATGAAGTACAGCTTCACGCTGTTCCAACCGCCCTCGAAAGCCAGCTTCATCGATGCGGCCAGGTCTTCCTCCGTGATGTTCTTGTTGATGACATCGCGCAGCCTCTGTGTTCCGGCTTCAGGGGCAAACGTCAGGCCGCTTTTTCTCGTCGCGGAGGCCTGCCGCATGATCTCGAGGTTGAAGGAATCCAATCGCATGGACGGGAGCGACAGGCTCGTATGCAGGGGCGCCAGCTCGCCGGCCAGTGATCCGGCGAGCTCGCGGAATCCGGTATAGTCCCCGGTGGAAAGCGACAGCAGGCCGATCTCGTCATACCCTGTGGATGCCTGAGCTTCGAGAGCTGTCTGCAGAAGCGTCTGCGGCTTCCGTTCCCTGACCGGCCTTGTGATGAAGCCGGCCTGGCAGAACCTGCATCCTCTGGTGCATCCCCTGAAAAGCTCGAGAGAAACCCTGTCATGTACGACTTCCGTATTCGGAACGATAAAATGCCTGGGATAATAGGCCTTGTCAAGGTCCATCACAACGGCCTTGCGCACAACGGCGGGCACCCCCGGGCGGTTGGGGTGGACCGAACGGACCGTCCCGTCCTCATGGTAGGAAACATCATAAAAGGAAGGGACATAAAACCCGGGGACTTCGGCAGCGGCCGCCAGGAGAAATCGTTCCCTCGAGAAAGAGATTCCGCGGTGCCTCCGGTACAGATCCATGAAAATGCCGAGCTGTTCTTCGCTCTCGCCGATCAGGACCGCATCGAAAAAATCCGCCACCGGCTCGATGTTGAACGCACAGGGACCGCCCGCGATGACCAGAGGGTCGCGGTCTCCGCGCTGTGATGCAAAAACGGGGATCCGGCCCATGTCAAGCATGTGCAGGACATTGGAGTAGCACATCTCATACTGCAGCGTAAATCCGACGATATCAAACTCATACAGCGGCGTGCGGGTCTCGATCGAAAACAGCGGGACGCCTTCGGCGGCCATCGCGGACTGCATGTCGGTCCACGGCATATAGCAACGCTCGCAGTAGGTGTCGGGCCGTTCGTTGAGCAGGTGGTACAGGATTTTCATCCCGAGATGGGACATGCCGATCTCATAGGTATCCGGAAAACAAAAGGCGAACCGGGTCATATCCCCCGTGACTTCCTTCGAGACGCTGTTGAGCTCGCCGCCCGTATACCTCGCGGGTTTCTGGACAGACAGGAGCATATGCCTGGGAACAGAGACATTGGTCATGGATATCCTCCAACCTGGAGCCCTTCAGGTTCAGATCTTGTCCAGGTCGAAGTCTTCGAGGATGCTGCGGAGCAGCGCGGCTTCTTCATTCCTGAGAGCGATCCCCTTGCCCATCTTCGTGTGGTCGGGAGACCAGTCCCGGATGTCAAGCTTGGGATTGCCATTGTTCCATCGGACGATGTTGACCTCCCGGTTCCACCCGTTGGTGGAAGAGCTGATGACCCCGACGGACTCGATGATCTCAAATGTAATGTCTTTCGCTGGCATACCGGCACTCACTTTCTAAAAACAGATCGGGCTGTCACTTCAATTCTTTCTTATTTCGCTGGATGGTCACCAGCATCTCGGTCAGCTGATCCTCGAGGTCGGTCAGCTTTTTCTTCGCGTAATCCATGGACTTCTTGCGGATATTCTGGGCGGAACTGTTGGCATTCTCGAGGATCTGGTCCCGCTCCTGCCTGGCCTTGCGCGTGATCTCATGCTCGTCGATCATGGCGGTCATACGCATCTCGGCTTCGCGCATGATGCTCTCCGCCTCCTTGCGCGCCTCGGCAATGATGTGCCTGTTCTGGTCCAGAAGCAGCTTGGCCTGGCGGATCTCATTCGGAAGGTGCTCCCGGATCATGCTGATGAGGATGAGCATCTCCTCGCGGTCCACGATGCAATTGTCCGAAAACGGAAGCGACCTGGCCTGGTCGACCGTGACCTCAAGCCGGTCGATCAGGTCATACAGATCCTCATCGCTCTCGGGCCGCATATTCTGGCTGTCGATCTTCCTGTCGTCTCCGCTCTGCATCCTGATGCTCCTGCGCCGTCTCCCTCAGCGTTTCAGCTTCTGGAGAATGAACGAGGCAATGTTACGCGACACCATGCCGGAAACATCGCCGCCGTATGTAGCCACTTCCCGGACGATCGTCGAACTCGTGAAAGCAAGGTCCATCCTGCAAGGCAGGAGGATCGACTCATAGCCGGGCAGCAGCAGCTTGTTGGCCGCGGTCAGCTCGGCCTCATACCGGAAATCGGACTCGCTCCGAAGCCCGCGCACGACGGCGCTCGCCCCGGTCATCCTGTAGTAGTCCACAAGAAGGCCGCCGAATGACCCGATCTCGATGCCGGGGATCCCCTCGAGGGAAAGCCGGGCCATCTCCACGCGCTCCTCGACCGTAAAATAGGAAGTCTTCGTGCTGTTGGTCAGGACCGCGACATATAGCTTGTCGCAGATCGCCGCGGCACGTCTGGCGATATCGGTGTGGCCATTGGTGAACGGATCAAAAGTGCCGGGATAAATGAATATCTTCATGCTCTCATACCCCTTCGTCCAGGCCGGCCTCATCCCCGCTGCTGTACCTATTGTAAAATGATATCATGACCGTTCCGTACTTACAACGCCTTAAAAATTGCAAATGTGTTACAAAATCCACCCCTTCGTCTCTAGCGGAATGCTCGATCAGGACCAGTGCGGACTCCGCGATCAGGTCTTTCGCAACAAGGATCCGGGTCGCTTCCCGGCAGATCGCCGCGGCTTCGGCATACGGCGGATCGATGTAGACCAGATCGAATTTCGTACCAGCCGGAAGCGATCCCAGCGCCGGAAACACCGGCTGCGCCAGGACAACGGCTCTGTTCGCCAGATGCGTCTTCTCCAGATTTCTCCGGATGCAGGCGACACTCTCGCGGCCGCTGTCGATGAATACCGCACCGACGGCACCTCGGCTCAGCGCCTCGATCCCCATCTGCCCGGTGCCGGCGAACAGGTCCAGCATGCGGCACCCCGGGATCCGGTCCGCGAGGATGCTGAACACGGATTCTTTGACCCTGTCGGACGTCGGGCGCGTCTTCAGCCCGTCCGGAGCCGCGAGGACCGTCCCGCGCGCGCTGCCCGTAATGACTCTCGGCATCGGTTTTCATTCCTCCATGAAGTATAGTATAATAATAACAGGCCGAAAAGGCAATCACACTTGTCGGAGGTGCCTATGATCTGCTGGTTCTGCCATCTCACCGAAGAAGTCCCGGAGAAGTCGTGCCGGATGAAATTGTTCGGCGAAGTAGACGCGCGGACGGATGCCTCCGCGACGCGAGTCCGCTATGTCGTGCGCCGTATCGCCATCCCCCGCTGCGCGCTGTGCAGGTCCAAGCACGCCGAAGCCTCCGCGCTCAACGCGCTCGGGGCGCTTCTCGCCGCCGCCGCTCTGGCATGCGCTGCGGTTGCCGCTTTCCGCGCGCCGTCCGGCTTCTGGGCCGGGATCCTGACCGGCCTCGCCGGTGGCTTATCGATCGGCAGCTTCGCTTCCGGCTTTCTCCTGCACAAGGGCATCGCCTCCGTCCGGAAAGCGCGGCGGTCCTATCCGGAGATCCGCGAACTGCTCGATCAGGGGTACCGGTTCGGCAACGCTCCGGGGAGCGGCGCCATCGAGCTGATGAAGGATGAAAAGGCAAAAAAGGACGAAAAGGTAAAATCGGAGGCCGAAGGCAGCGGTCCGGACGATACGGCCGGCAAAGCCTGATCCGGGACTGACTTTTCAGATCCCGATGCTGTCCAGGAGGCCGCCGAACTGCCGGCGGATGTACGGGACGATCGCCCGGTTTTCGGGACGCTCCAGCAGCGGGTCGCCCTCAAAGACCGCCAGGATGGCCTCCCGGCTTTCCTGCAGCAGGTCCGTGTCGCGATACAGGTTCGCGATTTTCATTTCGGGGATCCCATGCTGCCTCGTTCCGAAAAAGTCTCCCATGCCGCGCAATTCCAGGTCCTTTTCCGCGATTTCAAATCCATCGGTATGCCTGCACAGCGTTTTCAGCCTTTCGCGGGCCTGCTCCTGGGTACTGTCACTCTTCAGGATGCAGATCGACCGGTAGCTGCCGCGCCCGATTCGTCCACGAAGCTGGTGGAGCTGGGCCAGGCCGAAGCGTTCGGCGTTGATGACCAGCATGATCGACGCGTTCGGATTGTCCACCCCGACTTCGATCACGGTCGTGCTGACCAGGATGTCGGTCTGCCCGTCCATGAACGCCTCCATGGCCCAGTTCTTTTCTTTCCCGCTCATAGTGCCGTGCAGCAGCCCCACCCGCCTCTGAGGGAATATTCTCCCCTTCATGTCATCATACAGCTCCTTGACGGAGACCAGATCGGATTCGAGGGTCGCTTCGATCATCGGACAGACGACATACGCCTGCCTGCCTTCATCGATCTGGCGGTCGATCAGCCGGAAGATCCGGTCGTCATCCGCCGACGACGCCGTATAGGTCTCGATCGGAACGCGGCCGGAGGGAAGCCCCCGGACGGTCGATATATCCAGGTCGCCATACAGGACAAACCCGAGAGTCCGCGGGATGGGCGTCGCAGACATGACAAGCACATGCGGGCTTTTTTCGGACGCTTTGCCGAGCCTGCTGCGCTGCTGTACGCCGAACCGGTGCTGTTCATCGGTGATCGCAAGGGAAAGGCTTGGAAAGCGCACCGGCTCCTCCAGCACCGCGTGAGTCCCGATCAGAAACCGCACGGAGCCGTCTCCGATGCCGTCCAGGATCTCCCGGCGCTTCTTTCCGGTCACGGTTCCGGTCAGCAATTCGATCCCGTCCGCGAACTCCGGCAGGAACCGCCGCATCGTCGTGAGATGCTGCGCCGCGAGGACCGATGTCGGAGCCATCAGGATCGCCTGCATCCCGTTCTTCAGGCAGGCATATGCCGCAGCGGCCGCGATGACAGTCTTCCCGGAGCCGACATCGCCCTGTACCAGCCTGTTCATCGGGGTCTCCGCTGCAAGGTCCCCGAGGATCTCCCGGATCACCTTCTCTTGGGAAGCCGTAAGAACGAATGGCAACCCCCGGTTAAAGCCGTCCATCAATCTGCCATCCGATCGGATCGGCACGGCCTTTTCCTTGCGAACGACCGTCGACTTGACAAGGCGCAGCCCGGCCTGGATCATGAAAAGCTCCTCGAATGCGAGTCTCCGGCGCGCGATCTCGAATTCCTCGCCGTTTACAGGGTTGTGGATCTTCTCAAGCGCATACCGGGCGCTGCATAGCCGATACCGCTTGCGGATCTCATCGGGCAGGCAATCGGTGATCTCCGGCAGCCGGACATCCAGTGCCGCCAGGACAAGACGCCGGATCACCCCCTGCGTCATGCCGGCCGTCAGCCGATACACCGGCTTGATCCCCGTCTCTTCCTTTTCATCGAATACCTCGAAAACGGGGTTGGTGATCTCGTTGACAAGTCCGCTGCGCCGGATCTTTCCGCGGAAGAGGTAGGTCTGTCCGGGGACCAGCTTGTCCTGATAGTACGGCTGATTGAACCACGCGGCGAACAGCCGGGAACCGGCCGGATCCGTCAGGGTCGCCTTGAGGATGGTCATCCGGCCTTTGCGCCGGAGGACGGGCCGGCCTTCGACCGCAGCGGCAAACGTGGCGGTCTCGTTCGGCGCCAGGTCCGCAATCGCGCGGGGTTTCGTCCAGTCTTCGTAATCTCTTGGGAAAAAGCGGATCAGGTCATCCTGCGAGAAGATGCCGAGCTTCGCCAGGAGTTCTCTGCGGCGCGCGGAGATCCCCGGGATGGACAGGATTTCACAGGAGCCGGTTTCCAAGAATCTCCGATCCCTTCCTGCAAAGGCCGGCCAGCGTGCATTCGCCGCACCGCGGATCCCTGGCCCTGCATATCGCTCTGCCGTGCGCCACCATGCGGTGGCCGAAGCCGATCCAATGTTCCCGGGGAAGGACTTCCGCCAGATCCCGTTCGATCCGGTGCGGATCCTTGGAATCCGTCAGTCCGAGCCGCCCGCTGATCCTGCCGCAATGGGTGTCCACCACGATGGCCGGGATCCCGAAGCAATCGCCCAGGATCAGGCTGGCGATCTTCCTCCCGATGCCGGGAAGAACAAGCAGGTCCTCCATCGAGACCGGCACCTGTCCGTCGAACCGGTCGCGGAGAAGCTGCATGCTGTCGATGATCGACCGGGCTTTGACCCTGAAAAAACCGCAGCTGCGGATGATCTCTTCGACCTCCCCGGATGGCGCGTCCGCAAGGGATGCGACATCAGGGTACCGGTCGAAAAGCATCGGGGCGACGATATTGACGCGGGCGTCGGTGCATTGTGCGGCCAGGATGCCGGAAACCAGCAGCTGCCACGGCTCTCTGGAATCCAGCGTGCAGTCGGCGTCCGGGTAAAGCCGGCAGAGTTCTTCGATGATCTGTATTGCCTGTTCTTTTTTATCCATATAAGACGGCCGGAAACGGTCCGGTCACGCAATAGCCCGGAGGCCGTCGCGCGGCGGCGGAGGGATCCCGGGCTTTCATCCCTGTATGCGCTCCCCCACGCGGACGGTGATGGTAAGCGTCTCGCTGTTCAAGGCTCTGTAAATGGTCAGGACGATGCTGTCTCCCGGCTTTCTGGTGTTCAGGAACCTGCGGAGATCCGCGAGGGAGGCGACAGCCTGTCCGTCCGCCTGCGTGATCACGTCGCTCCGGAGGATCCCCGCGTCGGCGCACGGGCCGGGGTCATCGACATCGCTGACGAACACCCCGTCGGGAAGATCGTAAAGATTCTGCATGTTATAGAATTCCTCATCGCTGAGGACATAGATCCCGAGCCAGGCGCGGCCTTTGACATATCCGTTGGTCCGGATATCCTCGATCGTACGGACGACGAGATTGGACGGGATCGCGAAATTGATCCCCTCGTACGTCGTTTTGTCCATGGTGGCGTTGTTGATCCCGATCACTTCGCAGTCCGTATTGACGAGAGCGCCGCCCGAATTGCCGGGGCTGAGCGCCGCGTCGGTCTGCAGGAGCTGCATCACGGTGCCGTCGTCGAACTCCACCTCGCGGTTCTTGCCGCTGATGATCCCGAACGTGACCGAACCCATGTAATTGAGCCCGCCCGGGCTGCCGATCGCCACAACGGCCTGTCCGATCTTCAGGAGGTCCGAATCGCCGAACACGGCGGGTGACAGCCCGTCAGCCCGGATCTTGAGAAGAGCGAGGTCTGTCGCCGTGTCGTAGCCGACCAGCTCCGCGGCATACGGCTCGTCTGTGCCTTCCACATAGATCTCGATCGACGATGTCGTCAGCATTTTGCCGTCCGAGCCGAGAAAATCGGCAACGACATGCTGGTTGGTCACGATATAGCCGTCTTCGGTGTAGATCACTCCCGACGCTTCGCTGCTGTAGGAGCTGTCGATCATCCCGTCCGCGTTGCTGACGCGGATCCCGACGATGGAAGGACCAACCTCCGTGGCGATCGGGATCACGACATCCTCGTACCCCTTGATCTCGACCACCCGGCTTTCGGAAGCGGATGATGCGGATGGATCCCCGCCGCCTCCGCCGTCCGAAAAGATATCCGATCCGCTGAAAACCAGGAGAAACGCCCCGATGGCGACGAGTGCCCCGACCGTCCCCGAAACGATCCCGATCCATGCGCTTGCGATGCGTGCCTTGCCTTCTTCTGATGCCATGCTCTTTCGATCTCCCTGCTGCTGCCGGCCATGACCCGAGTCAGGGATGGTCCGACAGCTCGAATTTATATCCGACGCCCCATACGGTGCGGAGCTTCCACTTGTATTTGCCGCAGATCGGATCGAGCTTCTGCCGGATCCGCTTGATGTGCACATCGACCGTACGGGATTCCCCGAAAAAATCGTACCCCCAGACATTGCCGAGCAGCTGTTCCCTCGTGAAAACCCGGTTGGGATGGGATGCGAGGAAAAACAGGAGCTCCAGCTCCTTGGGCGGCATGTCGATCCGGCCGTTGTCCGCCAGCACGATATACCGGGTCTTGTCGACGCGGAGTCCCGGATATTCGACCGTTTCGGTGCTCCTGCCATTGTCGGGAGGCATCTGGCCGCGCTCCTTGCAAATTTCGCAGCGCCGCAGGACCGCCTTGACTCTCGCAAGGAGCTCCTTGGGTTCAAAAGGCTTCTGCAGGTAGTCGTCGGCTCCGAGCTCGAGGCCGACGACTTTGTCAAGAACATCGCTTCTTGTCGTGAGCATGATGATCGGCACGTCGCTGATCTTGCGGATCTCCCGGCAGACATCGAACCCGTCCATGCCCGGCAGGAGAAGGTCCATGATGATGATGTCCGGATGGATTTTACGGAAGGAGTCCACCGCCATGGCACCATCCTGGCAGCCTGCGATAAGGAAGCTTTCTTTGTCGAAATGCGTCCGGATCTGGTCAGCCACACCCGGATCGTCATCGATCACGAGAACGGTTTTCATCTGCGGCCCCCCCGCCATCATGATTCTCTTTTCTCGAGCATGTCGCTGAGTTCATGGAAAAAGGAATTGACATCCTTGAATTGGCGATAGACCGAGGCAAAGCGCACATAAGCCACTTCATCAAGCTTCTTCAGGCGCTCCATCACCATCTCTCCAATCTCTCTCGACGAAATCTCCCGCTTCAGGGAGCTCTGGATCTGCTCTTCGATGGAATGAACGATCTCCTCGATCTGCTCGATCGATACGGGTCTCTTCTCACAAGCCTTCAGCAAGCCGGAAATCACCTTGCTTCCGTCGAACGGCTGCCGGGTCCCGTCCTTCTTGATCACGACAAGAGGCAGATTTTCGATCTTCTCATACGTCGTGAACCGGGAGCCGCAGGAAATGCACTCCCTTCTCCTGCGGATCGCGCTGCCCTCTTCCGCGGGGCGGGAATCGATCACCTTGTCCTCGTCATTGCCGCAAAACGGACATTTCATTCGTCAAATCTCACTTTCGGTCCGTCGCGCGCACCGGCCGGACCCATCCTCAATCGTTGCTCTGGAGAAACCAGGGAAGCCCTCTGCCATGCTTCTTCGCTTTCGGCTTCCGGGCGGCCTCGTCCTCCTCATCCTCCTGCTCCTGCTCCTGCCGGGTGTCGACCCGCCTGGACGGCTGGTCGCCGAAGCCCGTGCCGACCGGCCTGCGGACAGCCACGGAAGGCTGGTAGCCGGCATCCATGTCGCTGAACGGGATTCCGGATCCGGACGGTGCGTCGTCGGCGTCATCCGTTCCGATCGTCATGAAACCGGAATCCGAACCGCCGATCATCCCGGTCTTGTCACTGTCTTCCGCGTCCGCTTCATTGAGTTCGGAAAGAAAATCGGGGACATCCAGGATCCGGACCTTCTCCGCATCCTGCCCGAGATCGTCCCCTGAAATCTCGGTCCTCGATCTGGAAGCCTGCGCAGGCCGGGCCTCGGGGACCGGCTGGTTGTCGCGGTCGAATCCGCTCGCGATGACCGTGATGATGATCTCGTCGCTGAGAGAAGGATCCACGACGGCGCCGAAAATGATGTCCGCGTCGGGCGAAACGGCATCCCGGATCACCGAAGCGGCTTCGTCGACTTCACGCAGCTTCATGTCCCTGCCGCCGGTGAAATTCATGATCACACCGCGCGCGCCGTCGATCGTGGTGTCGAGGAGCGGGCTGTTGATGGCCTGAAGGATCGCGGCCGACGCGCGCCCCTCTCCGGAGGCGCGGCCGATACCCATGTGGCAGACGCCCGCGGAGGTCATGATCCTCCGGACATCTGCAAGGTCCAGATTGATCAGGCCCGGGATCGCGACAAGGTCGGAAATGCCCGAAACGCCGTACATCAGGACCTGGTCCGCCATATAAAAAGCGTCGTCCAGCGAGGTGTCCTCCGTGGCGATCTCGAGAAGCTTGTCATTGGGGACAACGATCAGGGAATCCACGAACTTCTCCAGCTCGCGGATGCCCTTCTCGGCATTCATCATCCTGCGGGAACCTTCAAAACGGAACGGTCTGGTGACGACGCCTACCGTGAGGATCCCCGCTTCCCTTGCGATCTGCGCCACGACCGGCGCTCCTCCGGTGCCCGTGCCGCCGCCCATGCCGGCCGTGATGAACAGCATGTCGGTGCCTGAAATCAGCTTGCCGATCTCGTCCCGGGATTCGCCGGCGGCCTTCTCGCCGATCTCCGGATTGGCTCCGGCGCCGAGTCCGCGCGTGATCTTCTCTCCGATCTGCAGCCGGTTGGTCGCCCGGGTCCGTGACAAAGCCTGATTATCCGTATTGATCGTGATAAATTCAATGCCTTTCACATCGTGGTCGATCATCCGGTTAACGGCGTTGCAACCGCCTCCCCCGATGCCGATCACCTTGATCGTAGCAAAATGGTCGTTGTCCATGCTGAACCCCATCAAATTCACATCCGCCACGTGTCTTTACCTCCTCATCGGGATCTGACCGGTCCGATCATATCAAGTTCATTCTACACTAAATGTGGTACGTGTACAACAATCGGTTGTGTTTTCATCTGGCGGAACAACCATATCTTGTTGTCATTGCGCGTTCTCCGCGAAAATCCGTCCGGACAGGACGGAAGGTACGGGAATCGCCCGGGTCCTACCGTCCGCCGGCAGGATCCGCCGGTCCCTGGGGGAGATCCTGACCGCCCGGGCCGGCCTGCCCCTTGCTGCTCTCTAGCTTGTAGAGCCACACCCGGCGGATGATCGAGAAATTGATGAAGATCCGGTTACCGAACGCGAAAACCGCGGCCAGATACAGCTGGATGCCCAGCTGGTCCCCGAGGGCGGCCAGGGCGATCGCGATCACGGAATTCCCGACAAGGCCCGAAATAAACAGCTTCATGTTGAATTTTTTCTGGATGTTGGCGGCAAGCGCACCGATGATCGAATCGAAACAGGCAAGGATCCCGACGCCGACATACGTCGAATAAGCCTGAGGAATGTCGATGTTGAGGAACAACCCGACTACGAGACCGATGATGAGACCAAGCAAAGCAAGCATACACACACCTCCTTATGATGCATCCCGTCAGGGATCCGGAACGAAAACCTTCTGCTGCGTCGTCATGTCCAGCACGCCGCTTCCGAGGCCTTTGAGCTTGCCCTGCTGCATGGCGAACCGCAGCCACACCATGTCATCCTCAAGGTCCGCGGAGATCCTTGCTTTCACCGTGATGGTCCCGCTGTCCTCCCCGGTCTTCAGTGTCAGAAACAGCAGGTCGCTGCCCACAGGGCGTATGCTGATCACATCGGGCAGGATCCTGTAATCCGTGCGCGTGTCCTTCTGTGCGTTGATGATCGCGTTCAGCAGGATCACGGTCTGGCTGAGGTAATCGGGCTTGTCGACCAGGACCCGGGCGCCGAGGACGATGTCGCCCGCCGTCAGGCCTTCGACAACGGGGATGCCGGTCTCCCCGCCTTTCGGGAGGACTTCCAGCGCGATGCCGTCCGCGTCGATGATCAGATATCCATCCTTAATTGAAATATACGCCACTTCGACCCTTTCTTCAATGGTTACGGAAAGGATGGATGGAAAAACGGACCGGATCTCGACCGTCTTGATATACGGGAAGCTTTCCTTCAGGATTTTTTCCTCTCTCGTATGGCGGAGTTCGAAAAGCTCGCCGGGCGAGCCGCTGATCCCGGCCAGAAGATGCCTCCCTGTCTCGAGGCCGGCACGGGACACGATCTCTTCTTCCGACAGGATCCTTTCGCCCGAGATCCGGATTTCGGCAATGTAGAATTGAGGCAGCGCGAACAGCATCAGAGCGCCGGCAGCAAGCAAGAGCAGCACGATCCGCGTCCCGGTCCTGCCGGAACGCCTGCCGGCACGCACGCCGGCCCGCCCGCGCCGTTTCCGGCTCATGTTCACCGGCATTTCACGTTCCTTGCGGCCGTCACCTGCTCATAGATCCTGGATGCGGCATCCGGGTATGCCAGGCTCCTCGCGGCGGCCCCCATCCTCTCCAGGCGTTCCGGATCGGCCATCAGCCCGGTGATCCGGTCCGCGAGCGTTCCGTCTCCGATCGCGCGGTCCGGCACCATCACCGCCGCGCCAACGTCCTCAAAGGTTCTTGCGTTGAATGTCTGGTGGTCGCCGGCCGCGTAGGGATACGGCACCATGACCGAAGCCCTGCCCAGGACGGCGATCTCGCTGCAGGTGATCGCGCCGGCCCTGCACAGAACCAGGTCGGCCGCGGCCAGATAAAGGTGCTGGTCCGGGATATACGAATGGACCTCGATCCTGTCCCCGAATCCGGCAAGCTTTTCCTCCAATGCGGGAAAATCGGCGGACCCGCACGACAGGATGACCCGGTAGTTCTCTGCGAAGCCCTTCATGACCAGGTCCGCAACGGCATTGTTGATCGAGCGCGCTCCGAGGCTGCCGCCCGTCACATACAGGATCTTCTCGCCGCCGCCGATCCCGAGCGCTTCCCTGGATGCAGCCTTCGTCAGGCCGAAAAAGGCCTCGCGGACCGGATTACCCGTGCAGACGACTTTCGCAGTCTTCGCAAAGCAGCGGGCCGTGTCGGGATAGCTGATGCAGACACACCGCGCGCGGGCGGACAGCCATCGGTTGGCTTTGCCCGGGACGGCATTCTGCTCATGGATCAGCGTCGGGATCCCGAGCGAGGCAGCCGCGGAGAGGACCGGTCCGCAGACGTACCCTCCGGTGCCGATCACAAGGTCGGGCCTGCGCTCGCGCAGGATCCTCCTGCTCTGTGCTCTCCCACGGATGAACGCCGCCGCGGCTTTCAGCACTTCCGCCGGTGTCTTGCCCGCAAAGCCCCGTGCGTCGATGGAAAGGAAATCGTACCCATGCGCCGGAACAAGCCGGCTCTCCATGCCGCGGGATGTGCCGCAGAAGAAGATCACGGCGTCTTTTTCTTCGCTCCGGATCTTGTCGGCGATGGCGATCCCCGGATGGATATGTCCGCCCGTGCCGCCGGCCGCGATCAGATACACCGCCATATCAGCCCCGCTCCCTTCCCGCCGGCCGCGCGCCGGATTTTGACACGCTGAGCAGGAATCCGACGCAAACGATGAAAATCAGGGTCGACGTCCCGCCATAACTGAAGAAAGGAAGCGTGATCCCCGTCGGGGGAATGACATTCGCCGCGACCCCGATGTTGAGAAAAGCCTGGATCGGGATCAGCACCGCGTAGCCGAACGCGACCAGCGGCGCGAAATGACCGGCGGCCCTTCCGGCGATCCGGATGCCCATGATGAGATAGAGCGCGAATAGAAGCAGCACGGCCGCGGCTCCCAGCAGGCCGAGCTCTTCTGCGATGATCGAGAAGACATAGTCGTTGTACTGCATGGGAAGATAGCCCCACTTCTGGATGCTTTCACCGAATCCGACGCCGAACAGCCCCCCCGATCCGATTGCGCTGATCGACTGCCGGGTCTGGAATGACGCGTCGGGATCGACGGAATCGATGTCATTGAAAATGCTCAGGCGCTGCATGACATAATCGTAATCAACATAGTGCCGGACCGAATCCGGAAGCATCGGCAGGATCGCCGCGAAAACCGCCGCGATCACAAGGGCGATGACAAGGAGGATCAGCAGGCCGGTCAGCCAGGATCTCCACGGGATCCCGGCCGATATGAAAAGGAAAAAGGACAGCAGCGACAGGATGACGATGCAGGAGATGTGCGGCTCCAGAAGGATCAGGGCCATCCAGAAGACGATCAGGAGCGCCGGCAGGGCGATGTCGATCCATCCATCATAGAATGCCTGTCCGAGCGCCGTTTTTCGCCGGAATCCGCCGGAAGCGCGCCTGCGGCCCGCCCAGGATGTGTAGCCCGCAAAGCAGAAGACCAGGGCGAATTTGGCGATCTCGGTGGGCTGGAACTGGACTCCCATGATGCTGATCCAGCGGTTCGCGCCGTTCAGGGAAATGCCCCGCAGGATGGGATTGGATGGGAAATAGACCGCCAGCATCAGGAATGTAGCCCCCAGGTACATCAGGACCGTCATCCAGAACCTGTCGAAAAAGCGGATCGGGATCACGATGCCGACCAGGAGGGCGATCACCGTGCCGAGCGCCGTGAATGTGAGATGCTTGCCGATAAAGTGGAGCGGGACGTTCTCCGACGCAAAGCCTTCGGTCATGCTGGCGCTGAACAGCATGACGAAACCGTAGCAGATCATGCTGAACACAATGAGGAACAGAGCCAGGTCGATATGCCTGCGAACATAGCGGATCGGAACTGTGTTCCGTTCCGTTGAGATCGGAGCTCCGCTTCGTCCCGTATGGATCGGCCCGGTATCATGCGTACGGCTGCTTTTCAAATCCCTTTACGCTCCTACAACACCATCAGGAGGCCTGCCAGGCCTCCGAGGACCGCAATCAGGCAGAAAACGGCGATCACTTTCCATTCGCTCCATCCGCCGAGCTCGAAATGGTGGTGGAGCGGAGCCATGCGGAAAACCCTCTCATGCGTGCGCTTGTAATGGGTGACCTGGATCACGACAGACAGCGACTCCAGCACATAGACGATCCCGACGGGGATCAGGATCCAGAAGATCCCGGACAGGACCGCGATGGCGCCGATGCCGGCGCCGAGAGCCTGGGATCCGGTGTCGCCCATGAACAGCTTCGCGGGATGCCTGTTGTAAAAGAAAAAGGCTGCGCACGCACCGGTGATCGCAAAGGAGAAAAAGGATGCCATGAGCGAATAATCGGACTTGAGCGAGGCGCCCATCACGCCCAGGAACACGCCCGCGATCGTGGTGACCGAAGCCGCGAGGCCGTCGACTCCGTCGGTGATGTTGACGGAATTGCCGGTCATGTAGAGCACTGCGATGATGACCGCCCCGTAAAGGAGTCTGCCGCCGCCCGTCACTTCGATCGGCACTCCTCCCATGGAGAGGTCGGTGAACGGCATGAGGAAATAAGGCTTGATGCCCGAGTAATATAGGTAGTATACGGTAAATGCCGTGATCGCGAGCAGCAGGAGGATCGACTTGACCGGCGCACTCAGGCCCTTCTTGCTGATCCGGACTTTGACGAAATCGTCGATGAATCCCACGATCCCCGAAAGAAACATGAACGCTGCCATCGCCGTCAGCGGCGACAGGTCCCGCCCCTCGACCTTCAGAAAGGAAAAGAGGGAGATCCGGGGGGCGAAAATGCCGAAAAGTAAAAGCGGGACAAGGAACATGATCCCGCCGAAAGTAGGAGTCCCGGACTTCTTCAGATGAGTCTGCGGCCCGTCATCCCGGACCGGCTGCCCGGCGGCTGTCTTTCGCAGGATCGGGATGAGGATGGCCCCGAGGATCAGGGTGGCCAGAAAGATCAACAGGAAGGAGGGCAGCCCCATCAGCTGCACCATCCTCCAGAGGGTGATTTCCATGGAAGTACCGGCTAATCGTATCATCGCTGTCATCGGTTCCTTTCGGCGGTCCCGGAGGTCCGCGCCATTGTCCGGCTCCGCGCGGCGGTCCGGACATGTACCATTATAGGCTATTTTTTCGTCCTTGAGCGGGCGTCTGCGATCGCATCCGCGATTTTCTCCATACGGAACTTCCGGGATCCCTTGATCAGCACGATGTCATTGTCCCGGAGTTCGCCGATGAGGCCCTTCGTCATTTCTTCGGGCGAGGCGAAAGGCAGCAGCACGGTCCCCTGCGCGGCTTCGGAGGAAAGGATGCCCTCGCGGTACCACTTCGCTTCGGCGGCGGCGCAGTAAACGAGATCGATGCCGTTGTCCGCACACATCTTACCGACCTTGACATGAGCAGGTCCGGAAAAGGCTCCGAGCTCAAGCATGCCTCCCAGCACCGCGATCTTCCGTCTCCCCGCGGCGCTGTCGCGCAGCATGGCGATTGCGGCCAGCATGGATTCGGGACCCGCGTTGTAGCTGTCGTCGATCACGGTGACGCCGCCGCACTCGATGACCCTCTGCCGGTTCCCCACGCTTTCGTAGGAAGCCAGGCCCCGCAGCATCCCGGCCAGGCTGACATCCTCTTCGACCCCTGCGGCAATGCCGAAGAGGGCATTGAGGACATTATGCCTTCCCGGAACGGGGATGTCGATATGCCGGATCACCACGGGTGCGGCTTTCCATGCGGAAATCACGGCATCGAAGGAGGTCTTTCCGATCCCCCTTTCGATGTTCATTGCTCTCACGGAAAAGCATGCCCCGCGGATCGAGGGCTCGCCGGTGCACACTTCCGCTACCCGGTATTCCTCCGCGAGTTCCTCACCCAGATCCCGGAGCATGGTGTCGTCGGTGTTGAGGATCAGGAGACCGTCCGGCTTCAGCCCTTCAATGATCTCCGCCTTGGCCTTCAGGATATTTTCCTTGCTTCCTAGGAATTCGATGTGGGCGTAGCCGATGTTGGTGATCACCGCAATGTCCGGCCGCGCGATCAGGGTCAGCGCGCGGATCTCGCCTTGCGCCCTCATCCCCATCTCGACGACGCAGATCCCGCAGTCCGGCGGCGTCTCCAGCAGGGTCTTCGGCAGGCCGATCTCGTTGTTGTTGTTCCGGTCCGTCCGGAAAATCCTCCGCTCCCGGGAAAGCGCCGCGGCGATGAACTCCCGCGTGGATGTCTTGCCGACGCTTCCGGTGACGCCGATCACCCGGAAGCCGCGGCCGGCCCGGTAGGCTCCCGCGATTTTCTGGTATGCGGAAAGCGTGTCCGGGACCAGGATGGCGCTGTAACGCCCCTCCGGAAGCTTGTTCGCTTTGGATGCGCAGACCGCGCGGCAGCCCCGGGAAAGCGCTTCCGCGATGAAATCGTGGCCGTCGAACGTCTCGCCGCGGAGCGCCACGAAAAGGGTGCCCGGCACGGCTTCGCGGGAGTCGGTGACGACGCCGCGCACGGAAGCGGCAGGGCCTGTCCTGCGGACGACGCGGCCGCCTGTGATCTTCGCGAGATCGGATATCAGATACCGGTTCATCGCTGCTCCATTTCCTTCAGAATTTCCGAAGCTACTTCATGGTCATCATAATGGATGGTGCGGTCGGCGAACATCTGGTAGGTCTCATGGCCTTTGCCGGCGATAATGATGATGTCACCTGGACAGGCTCCCGCGATCGCCGTCCGGATCGCTTCCGTCCGGTCGGTGATCCTGATGTATTTGCCGTTCGTCTTTTTCATCCCGGTCTCGATGTCCGACAGGATCGCCTCCGGGTCTTCGGTCCGGGGATTGTCGGAGGTGAGGATCGAAAAATCGGCAAGCTTCCCCGAAGTCTCGCCCATCTCGAAACGGCGCGATCTCGCCCTGTCCCCTCCGCATCCGAACACGCACACCAGCCTGCCTCTGGCATACTCGCGCATCGTGATGAGAAGAT
>CAZDPQ010000040.1:5054-19181 GCA_964507305.1 uncultured Oscillospiraceae bacterium | reverse complement strand
CGCGATGAATGTTTCGTTGCAACGACTTGCAATCTTGTTTTTCACAGGGTTACGGAACGACGCGGCGGAAAAAATCAAGCGTCCATTTCATCCAAATATTATCGTTGAGAATTGTTGAAAAAAGAGAAATTCCCGTTTATTAATGCGTCGGAAAAGGAAAAAAATCAGCCGGAAATGTATAATTTGCATAACGTCCGACCATCTGCAGGATGTGGATAACCTGCCTTGACAACCGTCAATTCCGCGGCATATCGGGCTCTAAAACGCCGGAAAGTGTGGATAACTCTGTGGATAGTGTGTAAAACTTCTGTATTCTTGCAAAAATTCCTGTATATTCGCCAAAATGCAAGAAAAAGGAAAAAGGTTGCCCGGAACATCCCGACAGGGATGTGATATAATCAAAAAGCCCGGGACGCGAACAGCGGCGGCCGTCGCCGGAGAAGAAGGATTTCCGCCGGAAGGGAATCAGGAATGGCCATAGCGAAGGGCATCAAAATCATCGCGGACAACCGGAAAGCCTACCACGATTATTTCATCGAAGAGAAGATCGAAGCGGGCATCGAGCTTTCCGGGACGGAAGTGAAATCGATCCGCCAGGGCAATATCAGCCTGAAGGAAAGCTATGTCACGGTCAAGGACGGAGAAATCTGGCTGATCGGATGCAACATCAGTCCGTTCGAGCAGGGCAACCGTTTCAATAAAGACCCGCTCCGGACCCGCCGGCTGCTCATGCACAAGAGGGAAATCAACCGGCTGTACGGCGTGATCCGCCAGCAGGGTCTCACGCTCGTGCCCACCCAATGCTATTTCAAGGACGGCCGTGTCAAGATCGAGGTCGGCGTAGCTCGCGGCAAACGGGATTACGATAAGCGGGACGCGATCGCTGAGCGGGAATCAAAACGGACGATTGCCAGACATCTCAAGGATTCATTCCGGACTTATTGACCGCCCGGCGCTGCCCCCTGGTCAGACCGGATGACCGGTCCGCATGCCGCCTGCCGGCGAAAAAACGCTTCATCATCGCGGCGGACTCCTCCGCAAGGATGCCGCCTTCATATTCCACAACATGGAATAAATCAAGATCGAAGATCCCGGCTTTCGAGACCACCGCTCCGGTCTTCGGTTCTGTAGCTCCGAAATACACTTTGCGGACCCGCGCCTGCTGGATCGCGCCCGCGCACATGACACAGGGCTCGAGCGTTACATACAGGTCACAGCCGTCGAGGCGCCAGGAACCGAGCTTTCGGCATGCTTTCCGGATCGCGGTCATTTCCGCGTGAAGCGTCACATCCTGTGCGGACTCGCGACGATTGAAACCCGCAGCGATCACAACCCCATCCCGGACGATCACGGCGCCGATCGGCGTCTCGAGCGCGGCTTCGGCCTTGAGTGCCTGAGCCATGGCTTTATTCATAAAATATTCTTTCGTATGTTCATGGACCATGCCTGACGCCCTCTTCCTGCCTCATATCGCCAGGCCGGCGAACGGTTCGCCGGCTGGAAGGTTGCGGATGCGGATTTCGCGGGAAGCGCCGTTCCCGAACAGGGAATCCATCAGACAGCGATATCCGTCCAGCAGGTCGGACGGTACGAAAGCCTGGATCGTGCCCGCGAAACCGCCGCCGTGCACGCGCGACGCTCCGCGGCGTCCGAGGTAATCGGACGTGGCGGCAAGGCCGAGGACGACTTCGCGGCGGTCGGGATGCGCGGGGGAGACGACATTGCGGAGCAGCGTCCACGATGAGATGCCCGATTCGTTGACAAGCCGCAGGAACCCGTCGATATCACGACGCCTGAGCGCGTCGGCCTGCTGCGTCACACGGGCGTCGTCGCCGAAAAAATGCATCGCGCGGAGCACGGGTCCCGTGCCGGCCGCCCGTTCCGCTTCGACAATCCGCGCGCGGAATTCGCCGCGTCCGACCTCGCTCAGGACATTTTTGCCGAAAAATGCCGCTACGGCGCGCATGTCGGCCGGGATCGCCGCATAATCCGCGGTTAGCCCGGAATGACTGCCGCCTGTGTCGGTGATGACCAGCGCGTGGCCGTAATCATTGAAATCGACGGGCAGCGAATCGACGGCGGGCTGCCCAGGCGTCCTGAAATCGATCGTCATGACCCCGCCGAACGCGCAGCCGCACTGATCCATCAGGCCGCACGGCTTGCCGAAATACCTGTTTTCCGCCGCCTGCGAGATCAGGGCCATTTCCGCGGGAGGGACACGGCCGTCATTGTACAGGCCGTTCAGGATCGAGGACAGCAGGATCTCGAATGCGGCAGAGGAGCTGAGCCCGGAACCTTTCGGGACATGGCTCGACGTATAGGCATCAAATCCGCCGATCTTCCATCCGCGTTCCGCGAATCCCGCGGCAACGCCCCGGATCAGGGCGGCGGATGTGTTGGCCTCTTCGCTGCGGGGAGAAAGGTCATCCGGATCGATGACATCGAACTCGTCATACCCCTCGGACTGGACACGGATCATGCCCCCGTGAACCGGGGCCGCGAACGCGACCGCGTCGAGATCCACGGAGGCGCACAGCACATGCCCGCCCTGGTGGTCGGTATGGTTGCCCGCGATCTCCGTCCTGCCCGGCGCGCTGAAGATCCGGAAGCCTTCGTGCTCCGGATACAGGCTCCGGAACGATCCCGCGAGCCGCAGATACCGATCCCGCTGCAGCGCGATGGTGTCCGGCCTGTCACCGTAAAGGCCGGATAGCGCCTGCCGGAATCCTGCGCTTTGCAGACTGCTGCTGAAATGGTTGTGAGCAAAAGTACCGTCCATGCCGTGACCTTCCTTCGGGATACTCCCGCATGCCATGTGCCGTTGGATCCCACGGGATCCCTCCCGCAAGCCTTATGCCATTGGATCCCGGCGGAACCGGAATGCCGCGCAACGGCCGCTCCTTTGATTATAATATATGCGCGGCGCCGCATCATAGTGAAAATGTTGAAGGGATACCGGAATTTGTGAGGTCTTTTCGTCCTGCGGCGGAGCGGGAAGCAAAAGGGCCGTCCCACGCATCCGCATGAGACAGCCCCGCCTGACATATGGCGCGCCCGGCAGAGATCGAATCCACAGCCTTCTGGTCCGTAGCCAGACGCTCTATCCAGTTGAGCTACGGGCGCGTGTTGCAGCGAGACCCATTGTAACTTTTTCGGATACCCGTGTCAAGAGCCTGCACCGCCTTTGACATACCGGGTAAAGCTTTGCCGGCGCGCAGGCCCGGAGCGGTTGTGCAGACGTGGATTTCGGGCTATACTGGGGTCAAAAGCAACCGGGAGGCGCATAGGGCATGCCGAAGTTTTTTCTTGAAAAGGACATCGACGGGACAAACGGTGAGATCCGGATTACCGGAAATGACATGCATCATATGAAAGATGTCCTGAGAATCCGGACGGGCGAAGAGATCCGAGTCGGCGATCCGTCGGGCAGGAGCTTTTCGTGCGAACTGGTTTCCTACGGGCCGGACAGCGCGAGGCTGCAGATCACGGGGTGCCTGGATGCCCGGGCCGAGCCGGATCATGGGATCACCGTGTACCAAGGGCTGCCGAAAGCCGATAAAATGGAGCAGATCATTCGGAAATGCACGGAACTGGGCGCGCGGAAAATCGTTCCCGTTGTCTGTGCGCGCAGCGTGGCCCGATTCCGGGATGACGCGGATGCGCGGCGCAAAATCGAGCGGTGGAGCAAGATCGCGAAAGAGGCGGCGCAGCAGTCCGGTAGAGATGTCGTGCCGGAGGTAGGAGAGCCCGCGGATTTCCGGGAAGCAGTCGAAGCGATGTGCGGCGCAGACATCGGCTTTCTGCCATGGGAAAGCGAGGACGCCCTTTCTCTGAAGCGGTTCCTGCGTTCCAACACCGGTCCGGGAGAAGGAAAACCCGGGACGATCGCGTTTCTCATCGGGCCTGAGGGAGGCTTCGACCTGGATGAAATCCGGCAGGCCCGTGACGCGGGGATCGCATCGGTCACACTCGGCAGCAGGATCCTGCGCACCGAAACGGCCGCCCCTGCCGTGCTGGCCATGCTTCTTTACGAATTCGAGATGGAGCCGGCATGAGATCCGGGATACTGACGGCGTGAATGAGGCTTGTACTTTTGTGAAAAGATAGTATCATAAGTAGCTATGAGCATGAAAGCGAAAAATTCGAACGCCATCCTGCATTTCATCGCGCGGGTCCAGAACAGGCCTGCCAGGCTGATCACGCTGAGCTTCCTGATCGTCATCCTTGCCGGCACCATCCTCCTGGCGCTGCCCGCGGCTTCCGCGACCGGCATGAGCCATGGTCTCCTGAAAGCCCTCTTCACGGCCACATCCGCCACCTGCGTGACAGGGCTCGTCCTGATGGATACCGCGACAGCGTGGACGCTTTTCGGACAACTGGTCATCCTCTCCCTGATCCAGATCGGCGGCCTGGGCATCATCACGATCACGACGTTTTTTTTCACGCTGACTCGCCGGAGAGTCGGTCTGCAGACCATGTACGTCGTGCAGGAAAGCACCTCCAGCTTCAGCCTGACCGAGGTGAAAGGCCTTTTGAAAAAGATCATCGGCGTGACCTTCACCATCGAGGCGATCGGCGCGGTGATCCTGTCAGCCCGGTTCATTCCGTATTTCGGCTTGGCGGGCGGCATTTACCGCGGCTTCTTCCATGGGATATCATCTTTCTGCAATGCAGGATTCGATATGATGGGGAGTTATTCGGGCCCCTATTCCAGCCTTATGGCGTGGAACAGCGACCCGGTCGTGCTCCTTACCACCGCGCTTCTGGTCATCGCGGGAGGACTCGGGTTCATCGTCTGGGCGGACATCCTGAACCTTAACAAGATCAAGGGACTCAACTTTCATACGCGGCTGGTCCTCGTTGTCACGGCTTTTCTGGTTTTCGGGGGAATGCTGTTCTTTCTTACAGCTGAATATGATAACAGGACCCCGGATTCCCTCGGGACCTTGTCGCCGTTCCAGCAGATCGTCGGCTCGTTTTTCCAGTCTGTCACGACGCGCACGGCGGGCTTCAACTCGATTTCCCAGGGCAATCTGACCGAAAGCTCCAAGATCATGTCAAGCATCCTGATGTTCATCGGCGCTTCACCGGGATCGACCGGCGGCGGGATCAAGACCACGACGTTCAGCGCCATCCTTTTCTTCATCATCGCCGAGATCCGGAGCAGCGACGAGATCGTCATGCGAAAGCACCGGATCCCGCGCGAAACGGCGTCGAAAGCCGTTATCATCGCCATCCTCGCACTGGCTCTCGTCACGGTCGACACGATGCTGATTTCGGTTTTTGAGCAGAAAGCGCTTCTGCAGAAGGCATTCAACTCCCTCGACATCCTGTTCGAGAGCTGTTCCGCGTTCGGTACCGTCGGCCTGTCGGCCATCGGCACTTCCACGCTTCATCCATCGAGCTGGATCGTCCTGATGATATCCATGTTCATCGGAAGAGTCGGTCCCATCTCGTTTGCGCTTGCTTTCGCGGGCCGACAGAGGGCCGGGAAGGAGAAGGTCTATCCGGAAGGCCGGATCTGCGTCGGCTGATCCGCCGGCGGACACGCGGCGCAGCGCGTACGGCATGAACGGTCATGTGACAGGCATGTGCAACCGGCATGGGACGGACGGAATGAAACATTTGACAAACGTCGGATTGTCGGATATAATCCGTTTGTTATAGAAAGCAGAGGCATCCGCTTCTCACCTTAAGCGATCAGCGAGAAGGTCCATGGATTTCAGGCGGCACGGCGTGCGGACAGGGTCCGGCGGCGCGTCCGGCTTGAGGACGGAGCGGATGGACATGAAGGCCATTCGTTTTTTTATGGTTCGGGGAGGTGTGTTGTTATAGGCAGGCAGTCTGGCGGTTTGATGGTGAACGATCAGATCCGGTTCCGGTCGGTGCGGCTGATCGGAAGCGACGGTACGATGGTCGGGGTCGTCGGGATCGACGAAGCGAAGCGCAGAGCCGAGGAAGAACAGCTTGATCTGGTCCTCATCTCCGCGGTCCCGGACAACCCGGTATGCAAGATCATGGACTACGGCAAATTCATGTTCGAGCAGTCCAAGAGAGAGCGCGAAGCCAAGAAGAACCAGAAGGTCACGGAAGTCAAGGAAGTGCAGCTGAAGCTGTCGACGGAAGAACATGACTTCCAGTTCAAGACCAAGAACGCCTGCCGGTTTTTAGGCGAAGGGGACAGAGTCAAGGTCGTGCTCAAGTTCCGCGGCCGTGAGATGGCATACACCTCCCGGGGATATGATGTCATGAAGGTATTCACCGAAAGGTGCGCGGAGTTCGGAGTGGTTGATAGAGATCCAAAGCTGGAAGGACGCAACATGGTGATGTATCTCGCACCCAGGAAGCAGTGATTTTCAGCACACGGGATCGGACATAATAGAGGAGGATTGACACGATGGGAAAGCAGAAGACCCACAGCGGGAGCAAGAAGAGATTCAGGGTGACCGGCACCGGTCTCGTGAAACGCTCGCAGGCATTCAAGAAGCACATCCTGACGAAAAAGTCGGCGAAACGCAAGAGGAACCTTCGGAAATCAGTGATTGCCGATCCGGCAAACGAGGCGAACATCAAGAAGATGATTCCTTACATGTAAGTACCGGCATCCGATGGGAAAATTGATTTGATCAGGAGGTTCATCCTATGACAAGAGTGAAAAGGTCTGTCAGGACCAGGGCAAGGCATAAGAAAATACTCAAGCTGGCGAAGGGCTATTTCGGCCATAAGAAAAAGCTGTTCCGCATCGCGAACCAGCAGGTCATGAAGTCCCTTTCATACGCTTATACAGGGCGCAAGCTCCGGAAGAGAGACTTCAGGAGCCTGTGGATCACAAGGATCAATGCCGCCGCGCGGGCGAACGGCTTGTCCTACAGCCGTTTCATGAACGGGCTGAAGAAGTCGGGCGTTCTGCTGGACCGCAAGGTGCTGGCTGATCTGGCTGTGCTTGACAAGGACGCGTTTGCGTCTCTGTGCGAAACATCCAAGGCTGCGCTCCGCTGAGCGTTTGCCATCATTCCGCGGATACCGCAGGACGAGAGCCTTCCCGTCCTGTCTTCCGTTTTTCGGAGCAATGAGCGGGTCCATCGATATGGTGATCACAAGCAGGGACAACGGCAGGATCCGGGAGATCCTGAAGCGTAAAAGAGATCTTTCGAAAGGATCGGAGACGGTATTCATCGAAGGGCTGCGGCTTTGCGTGGATGCCTACCGGTCCGGCGTCTTTTTCGAGACGCTGATCCTGACGGAGGACGCTCTGCCTTCGGTGCCCGCGGATATGACGGCCGCCGCCGGCGAGATCCTTGCGGTTTCGCCGGAGATCGCCGCCCGGATCTCATCGACTGTGAATCCGCAGGGGATTTTCGGGATCGTCCGGTCACCGATGGTCACGGACTGGGGCGACGCGGCCGCCTGCCCGGGCGAAAGGCTGATCCTGTGCGATTCGGTCCGCGATCCCGGGAATTTCGGCAGCATCATCCGCAGCGCGGACGCTTTCGGTTTCGACGGCGTCGTTTTTACATCGGATTCGGCGGACCCTTTTAATGAAAAGGCCGTGCGTGGTTCGATGGGCTCGGTTTTCCACATCCGTCTGATCCATGCTCCGTCGATGGAACGGACGGTCGAAGCCCTGAAGAAGGAAGGGTTTACAGTGTATTCCGCAGCCCTGGACGGAGATGATCTTACGGACGGCTTCCGGTTCACCGGACCCTGCGCGATCCTCGTGGGCAATGAGGCGCGCGGCGTGAGCGAACGTCTGTCCGCCTGCGCGGACCGGAATGTGAGGATACCGATGCGGGGCGGGGCGGAATCGCTGAATGTCGCGAGCGCGGCGGCGATCCTCATGTTTCTGGCATCGGGAGACTTCGCGGAGCGCGCAGGATCATGAAAGCACAAGGCATGATGAAAAAGCACAGAGCATTGAGGCATAGGAGATCAGGCTCCGCCTGATCGGAAATGAGGCGGTCTACATGCAGGTCATCATCATCGGATGCGGCAAAGTCGGTTCGTCGCTGGCTAGAGAACTGATCGAAAAAAGCCATGTGGTGGTCATCATCGAGAGCGATACGCGGCTCCTCCAGAATGTAGAGAATCTGGACTGCGTCAAGATCAACGGTGTGCCGATCGACAAGGATGTTCTGAAAAGCGCGGGGATCGAGCATGCCGACGCGCTTTGCGCTGTTACGCCGGACGACAATATGAACCTGATGACGGCACAGGTGGCCAAGGAAATCTTCAATGTGCCGAAGGTCATCGCGCGGATCTTCAATCCCAGGAACAAGGACCTGTTCGAGGAATTCGGACTGGACACCGTATGTTCCACATCTCTGACGGTCAGCACCATTTATCGGGAGCTTGAAGAAGCCGGAGACGAAATC
Source organism: uncultured Oscillospiraceae bacterium (assembly GCA_964507305.1). GTDB lineage: Bacteria > Bacillota > Clostridia > Saccharofermentanales > UBA5734 > JAQVYV01. The sequence continues at coordinate 10,809 of CAZDPQ010000040.1, read as the reverse complement.
GACCTGACTTTTTCCGAAACCGAAGTGAGGATCACGACGGTCCGTCTGGGCGCGGGGCAGATCGGTATGGAAGTGACGGATCTTTCACGGCAGCTCAACAGACACATCGCCGGGATCATCCGGAACGGCAGGCTGCTCATCGCCATGCCCGGGATGAAGACGGAAAAGGGAGACAGCGCAGCGCTGCTGACTCCTCAGAGCGAGAATCGGGGGAAGTAGGATGAAAATCATCATCATCGGCGGCGGGAAGCTGGCCTATTATCTTGTCAAGACACTGCAGCCGAGCAGACACCAGATCATCGTCGTCGAGCTTCGGAAGGAGCTGTGCGAGAAAATCGCCACCGAGCTCGAAGTGGATGTCTTCAATGGAGACGGTACGAGTATCACGATGCTTGAGCAGGCCGGCTGTCTGGACGCGGATTTCATGATCACGCTTACGGGAAAAGACGAGAACAACCTGATCGCATGCGAGATCGGGAAAAAGAAATTCGGCGTAAAACAGACCATCGCAAAGGTCAATAATCCGAAGAACATCGACATGTTCTACCGGCTCGGGGTAGACAAGCCTGTGTCCAGTACCCAGATCATCGCCGACCTGATCGAACAGGAGATCGTTTTCCAGGGAATGCGCATCGCCTACCGGATCGCCGGCACATCGAAAGTGATCGTCGAGTTCTCTCTTTCGGAGAAATCTTCGGCGTGCGACAAGACCCTGAAGGACTATGACTTCCCGGTCGAAAGCATGGTCGTCCTGATCACCCGCATGGACGGGGAAATCGTGATGCCCAAGGGAAGCTCGGTCATGAAGGCGCATGACACGATCCTCCTCGTCTGCGACGAAATGCACTTCGATCTTGTATGGAATAAAATGGTCCGAAAGTAGCGATACTGCAGCGATATGCCGCGAGGCCCGCGCGCAACGCAGCCTGCGGGATCCAGGCGGTCCGGTCAGGGCTTGAGGGAGAGGGTGAAGGTGAAAACGGTCCCTTTGCCCACGGCGCTGCTGACCATGATCGTCTCGCCCATCGCCGTCAGGATCTCCTTCGCGATCGACAGTCCGAGCCCCGTCCCTGCCGTACCGTACCGGGCCTTGTCCGCTTTGAAAAAGCGGTCGAAAATGTTGTTCAGGACTTCCGGCTCGATCCCCGTCCCCGTATCGCTGACCATGATCAGCAGTTTATCAGGCCGGCTCTTGCGGTTGGGATTGACTTCCACGCGGATCTCGCCGCCTGCCGGCGTGAATTTCAGCGCATTATCGATCAGGATGATCAGCACCTGTTCGACCCGGTCGGGATTCCCGACTGCCTGAGGCAGCCGACTGAACGCGTCTGAAAACCGGAGGGTGATCCCCTTGTCCGACGCGATCTGCACGTACTTGTATGCCAGGTCGCTGATCACTCCGCCAAGGTCGAAGGACTTCCGGTCGATCCGGATCTTGCCCGACTGGAGACGCGAGAGCTCCATCATGTCCTCGATCAGCCGCGACAGGCGCATCGTCTCGCGCAGGATGATCCCATAGTAGCGGCGACGGTCCTCCTCGGTGCGCACGAGCCCGTCCGCCAGCGGTTCGACCAGCCCGCGCAGCGCTGTAAGCGGCGTGCGCAGCTCGTGCGAGACATTGGCGACGTAGTCCTTGCGGGTCTGCTCGAGGATCTCCGCTTCGGTGATGTCCTGCAGAAGCCCGACAGCTCCGACCGTCCTCCCGGTCTCATCCGCGATGGGCGTGACCATCATGCGGATGACGCTGTCGCGACGTACGAGATCGCGGGTGATCGGGACCGAGGTATGGATCACATTCCGGAAATCATCCCAGACGGATTCGTCGGCGATCACCTGGGAACGGATGAAGCGGGGATCGCTGGGCTTGACGATCAAGGCATGTGTCTCGTCCGGCGGAAGATCGTCGAACGACGGTCCAAGGCTGCCGGAATGGATCAGTCTCCAAAGGGCGGGATTGACGTGAGTGACGGTGCACTGGGCATCCACGGCGATAATGCCTTCGGCAAGACCGTTGAGGATGCGCATGAGCCTGTTTTTCTCCGTGACCAGGTCTGAGATCGTCTTCTCGAGGCGTTCGGCCAGAAGATTGAAGGATGCCGCCAGATCCCCGATCTCGCCTTTGACAAGCGTCTTCGCCCTGACTGTGAAGTTGCCGTTCGACATGGCGATTGCGGCGTCCCGTGTCTCCTTGAGCGGCCGGATCAGCCGGTTGATCCCTGCGATCGTGGGAAAAACCATGATCAGGAGGCATACGAGGGTGGAGAGAAGGAGAGCCCGGTTCAATGAATTGATGCCTGCGGTGATCTCGTAAAGAGGCTTCGCAAGGAAAACGGCGCCCTCCACAACGCCGCCGTTCACGATCGGAACGCCGACGATCATCATCTTGAACCGGTCGTTCGGAAGAGACCCGATGAACTGGATCTCCTTGCCGCCGAGCACTTCGCCGGTCTTGCTCTCGATCGCCTTCATAAAGCTCTGGCCGGGGTCGGTCTCCTCCGGGATCGTCGTATGGATGGCCATTTGCCCATCCGCGTCAAGGACAAAAACCCAAGCGTCCCACGCGGAAGGTCCGGCCGAGACGAGGCTGGCAAAATACGAGTAGGGGATGTCCCCGTTGTGATAGAGGATCACGAACTCGCTGATCGTTTTCGCTTTCGGCCGAAGTTCAGCCGCCTTGATATTGGTATAAAGAGTCTGGGAAATGATGACATAAAGAAATGAGGTGAGCAGGACAAAAAGCCCTGCGGTCGCAATGAACAGCACCAGAAACCTGCGTAAAAGGACGCTTTTCACTCTACCTCCTCGCATCGGAACGGCCGCGGCAGGGATCCGCTACCTCGCCACCTCGAATTTATACCCTACGCCGTACACGGTGATCAGAGACCAGCTGGCATCGTCTGTGAGCAGCTTGTGCCGGATCCTCTTGATATGCGTGTCGACCGTCCGTGTGTCGCCGACATAATCGTATCCCCATATCTTGGTCAGAATCTGGTCCCTGTCGAAAACCTGCCCGGGATTGGATGCGAGAAGATGCAGGATCTCGACTTCCTTCGGGGTGCAGGGTACGATCTCGCCGTTGAGGCGGACCTGGTAATTATCCAGATTGATCTCCAGCCCTTCGAACCGCAGCACGGAACCGCCTGTGTTCTTCTCGACAAAACGGCGGAGGACCGCCTTGATCCTGGCGATCACCTCGCGAGGACTGAACGGCTTGACGATATAGTCGTCGGCTCCGAGCTCAAGCCCGAGGACCCGGTCGATCTCCTCGCCCTTCGCGGTCAGCATGATGATGGGCGTCTGGCGGGTCCTGCGGATCTCGCGGCATACCTCGATGCCGGATCTCTTCGGCATCATGAGGTCCAGGATGATCAGATCCGGCTGGTCGAGCTCGACCCGCCGTAGCGCCTCCTCCCCGTCAAAAGCTGAGGTGTGCGGATACCGTTCGGCATCCAGATAGATGCCGAGCGACTCGTGGACCACCGGATCATCATCGCATATCAGGATATGCGGCACCTTGGCCATTGGGATCCCTCCGTTCCATAACCGGCCGGACCGGGCCGGAAGCCTGCCGCCGGGCGACCTGCCCGGCCGGCACACGCTGATTATAACAATATTTATCTTACCATAAAATGCTTTGTCATAATCTTTCATATTCCCATGCAAATTGTTTACAGCAAATCCCATGTTCTTGCGCCAATTCATATTCTTTTTGATATACTTAGAATATATACATGTCTATGACGTGATTTTCAGGGATGATCTGCCGCAAAGCATTCGCTTGTCTGCCGGCTGTCCTGCCTCTTTCTTCCATCGGGTCCGATCATGGTTTGCCTTTCAGCATCAGGGCATCAGCATCCGTCTTACGGCTCGTCTTATAGTGTATGCAGCATGGCGTGCATTGCATAGGGGATTTCTGCAAGAGCGGCGCGATCCGGTCAGTATTATCGGGAGGATCCATTTATGTTCTGTGGAAATTGCGGTAAGGAAATTCCGGACGATCTGAAGTTTTGCATCCATTGCGGTGCCGATTTGGGAAACCAGGGTAAAAAAAGCAAACCGGTTTCACAGGCGCAACCCAAACCGGAACCTGCCGCCTTACGCCGCGCACGCAAAATCAGGGACGGCAAGGCGGCACGCGCAGCGAAAACCGCGGACGGCAACGCTGCACCTGTACCATCGTCCGGCGCGGCATCGCCGGAACATGAACAGGAACCGAAAACCACGGCCGAATTGCTCCGGTATATATGGAAAAAACTGCCGGGCCGGCTGCTGAAAGCCTTGCGCATCACCATTATCATCGGAGTGCTGAGCTGGCTGCTTCACACGTATCTGCTGGTCAAAGTGAATGAGGGATTCAATCCGGATACCTGGCTTGCTCAGAATTTCCTGAATGTAAAAGGCGGTCTCTTCAGTTCCGCCATCCTTTGGGCCATGCTGGGCGGAGTCATTTCCATGGCTGCGACCTCCGTGATCTACGGGCGGAATCCGTTCCGGTCATTCGCGGGCATGATCCGGATCCCGGGCAGCATCCTGCGGAAAAACAGAGAGATGAAAAATTCCCTGCTTCCGACCCTGCTGATCACATGCGGCATCACGTTTCTCTTCGAAAAGCTGCTCTCGGGAGTCGCCGGACTGGTCGCCGGAGGGATCCTGATGAGCTCGGTTGCCGTGTTCGCGGCAGGCACAGGCGGGATCCTTGTCATGATTTTCCGCATGATATTCAACGATGTTCAGAACTTTGTTTTTCGGAAAAAGAGCGTCAACCTGGATAAAGAGGCCATCTATACGATTTTCGGAGCGTCGGGGCTGGCATTTTTTACGTACGGCATCCTGAAGTCGCTTTTTTATGATCCGACCGCTTATACATTCACCGGGAAAACATTCAACTTTCTGTTATCGATCGCCTGGCTCCCTTTTGTCCTGTCAGGAGTCATCCTGATTCTCATGAAAAATAATACAAAAGGCTCGGCTGCCGGTTTGAAGATGCTCCTGTGTTTTACCCTGATGCTCGCAGCTGCCGAGGCGGCGCACCGGCTGACAGGCATCACCGTTTTCGCGGATGACGGCGGCTGGTCCGAAGCCGGCGGGAATTTTCGGGACTGGATCCGAAGCAACGGGGCGCTGGAGGGCATTCTCCGGGGAGTGCTCCCCGCGATATCCGGAGTGCTGGGCTCTTATCTGTCTGGGATCCTGTCCGGGCTCGGCGGTTCCGAAGAAGGGGATGGCGCGGTAACAACGACAGGTGATGATGGAACGGAAACAACCACCTATCCGGACGGTACAACAACCATAACGGATCCCGATGGAACCGTAACGGTCACCGATGCGGAAGGGAATACGGCTGTCGTGGATCCTGACGGCACCATCACGACAACCAGTCCTGACGGCACCGTCGTCACGACATCTCCGGACGGGACAGCCACCGCAACCGATGTCTTCGGCAATTCGATCACGGAAAATCCGGACGGCAGCATCACATCCGCCGATTCCGACGGGAATGTCACAATGACGTATCCGGACGGATCTTCCACGATGACGAGTCCGGACGGCACCGTCATCACGACGTCTCCGGACGGAACGGCCACTGCGACCGATATCTTCGGCAATTCGATCACGGAAAATCCGGACGGCAGCATCACATCCACCGATTCCGACGGGAATGTCACAATGACGTATCCGGACGGATCTTCCACGATGACGAGTCCGGACGGCACCGTCATCACGACGTCTCCGGACGGAACGGCCACTGCGACCG
>CAZDPQ010000040.1:0-4954 GCA_964507305.1 uncultured Oscillospiraceae bacterium | reverse complement strand
CACAATGACGTATCCGGACGGATCTTCCACGATGACGAGTCCGGACGGCACGGTCGTCACGAACGATGCGGAAGGGAATACGGCTGTCGTGGATCCTGACGGCACCATCACGACAACAAGTCCGGACGGCACCGTCATCACGACGTCTCCGGACGGAACGGCCACTGCGACCGATATCTTCGGCAATTCGATCACGGAAAATCCGGACGGCAGCATCACATCCACCGATTCCGACGGGAATGTCACAATGACGTATCCGGACGGATCTTCCACGATGACGAGTCCGGACGGCACGGTCATCACGACGTCTCCGGACGGAACGGCCACCGCGACCGATGTCTTCGGCAATTCGATCACGGAAAATCCGGACGGCAGCATCACATCCGCCGATTCCGACGGGAATGTCACAACGACCTATCCCGACGGCTCGCGAATGATCACAACATCAGACGGAATTTCCATCACCGTAAATGCGGACGGAACGATCTCAGCCGCCTCCGGCAACGCGGCGGCGATAACCGAAGACGGTACGATCATCAATGTCGCGCCGGACGGGACGACGACCACGATAGCACCGGACGGGACGATCACGGTGACAAACGCCGACGGATCCTCCGCTGCTGCAGCTCCGGACGGGATGCCTGCATCCCCGCCTGCCGGGGCAGCCGGAACAGCGGATGATGGTACGGTCACCGTCACGAATCCGGATGGTTCATCGACTGTAACACCCCCCGACGGAACCCCTTCTTCTGTTCCTTCCGGCAGAACATCAGTCAGCCCTGACGGGACGGTGACCACCATCATGCCGGATGGCACGAAAGTCGAGACTTTTCCGGATGGGACTGTTCGATACACCAGCCCGGACGGAACCACCACGACCCATCATCCGGATGGAACAACAAGCTGAAAAACCACAGCAGATGACCGGAAAAATCGAACCTGCAGGACAGCAGAAAAATCACGGAGGTGATAACCATGGCGTCAGATCATCGTGTCATTTCGGAAAAAGCGTTGAAAATCAGGGAGTCGCTCAGCGTGCTGACGGAGAAGTCGAACCGGATGAGGCAGAATACGGTGAAAATGAAGGAAGCGATTGCTTCCGCCAAAACAAAAAGGGAACAGGTGGACCTTTCCATTTCGCGTCTCAGGAAAGCGAAAGAAGCTGCAGGCAGAAAAAAACCGGAGACATGATTTGCTGTGTTTTCCGGCAGCGAATGAAAAGAGCAGGCGGGTTGGCCTGCTCTTTTTCGATATAACAGCAGTATGTTGATATCCTGATTCCGCCCCGCTACCCATTGGATCGGTGTTTTGCTATAATAAACCTAAATAAGGAAGAGGGTGTACCCGTTTTCCACGGAGGCAGGCAAGTGAAAATATCAGTCATCATGATCGCAGCGGCGTTTGAAGTCAGGATGAAAACCGGAGACAGGATCCTGCTCCGGCAGGAAGAGCGCTTCAGGATGGCGGCCATGCTCGACGAGCTGGACCGATGGACCCGCGGGTCATCGTTCGCACCGGAGCTCCTGGTTGTCACATGTTTTGACGAGATCGCCGAGGTGTGCATCCAGCGGCATGTGCGGGTGGTGCGGGATGAATTCGGACAGATTTCCGAGGGAGGGATGATCCGCTTCGGGATCCTTTCATCACCCGGAGCCGAAGCATATATGATCGTATCCGTATCGGAGCCGCGTCTTTTCAAGGCCGCGCTGTTCGAGGATCTTTGCAGGCTGTACGCGAACAACCCCGGCAGGATCGCTGTCACCGGGTACAAGGGCAGGCAGCGCCTTCCGATCGCCTTTTCGGCAGCGCTGACCGATCCCGTTCAGTCCATGATCGATCGGATCAACGGCAGGTTCATCCTGCGGTCGAATCCTAAAAACGCGGTGACACTGGAGATCACGGAGGAAGATCTGGACAGGCAGAAAGAAGCAGAGTCTGCAGATGCCGGTGCGGCCGAAACGCTTCGCGCGGACGTCGCGCCGGACCCTGCGCGCGCGGGGGCTGTGATCATCCGCGGCGGCGGACGGACGGGAAGCGCCATCGCCGCGGCGCTGTCTGACGCGGGATTCCGGGTCGTGATCACAGAAAGCCGGCAGCCGGCCGCCCTTTGCCGGAGCGTCAGTTTCGCCCAGGCTGTCTATGACATGGAGCACACGATCGGCCGGAACACCGGATATCTCCTTCCGCCTGACAAGACGCAGATCGGGAAGGCATGGAAAGCCGGGGTGATCCCGGTCCTGATCGATCCGGAACTCGAATGCATCCGCCTGTTTACAGGCACCGACGTCGGCGGCGCTCTTTTCAGCGAAGCGGAAGCCGCGGCTCTTCCGGATCCGCTCGCCTATCTGGAAGGAGCAAACGAAGACCGGCCCGGAACGGCGGAACCGCATGATGGCGAGGGGCTTTTCGCGGTGATCGACTGCACGCCCGCGGACAGCGGGACGACCTTCGCAGGCATCCCCGACGATACGCTGACGCTCGGGATCAAAGGGCATCATCCGCCGGAAGGCGGCCCCCGCTATCTGCTTGACACATCGGTCAGCACAAGGCTTGGCGTCATCACGAAGGGCGCCGGCATCAAGGTCGTTCGCATCGACGAGACGCAGCATGCTTCCCGGGAACGCGATCCGGCCGGCGCACAGGATGCGGACGATGCGCATGAGCCGGAGGAGCAGGCCACGCCGTTTTCAGCGGAGATCTTCCGGTTTGTCCGCTGTCCGGCGGACGGCACGTTCCGCGAAATCAAGCGGATCGGGGACCCGGTCCGTGTGAATGACATCCTCGGGCAGATCGTCGCGCATTCCGGCAAGCGGACAGACATCCTGTCGGACTATCAGGGGCGGCTCGCAGGCATACCGGGATCGGGGGCGGCCTGCATGACCGGATCCCGCGTCGCTGTGATCGACCCGGCGGCGCTTACTCCGGAGGACTGCATGGCCTTCAGCGCCATCGACAATGCCCTCGGCCGTTCTGTCGTAAGGATGCTGAGGGAAAACCTGTCCTGACCTTTCATCGGCGGTTCCACCGGCAGCGGAAGATATCACGGAGCCGTGGATCCAGTTTTGGAGATTATTACAAAAAATCATAATTTTTTTCGATGATTAACCCTATCGGTTCCCTTACAATGAAGGCGGTCAAAATACGATTTCCGGAGGGTATCATGAAAAAAATGATCCGCAGATTTCGGCCGGCAGCGGCCATCCTCATCGCGATCCCGATCCTGGCATTATCCGGCGCCTATGCAGCGGCCGCGCCGTCTTCCGTGACGGTGGACCTCCGGATCGAAGGAATTTCAGGGAACATTTACGACGGCACGGTCCAGGTGCCATACGAAGACGGGCTGAGCGCGGCTGATGTCCTGGCCTATGCGGATGAGCAGTCCGCCGGCCTCGCGATCACCGGCATCGGCACCGGTTTCATCTCGGACATCAACGGCGACTCGTCCGGAACATTCGGCGGATGGGACGGCTGGCTTTTCAAGGTCAACGGCGCTGATCCGGCAGTCGGGATCGCCGATTGTTCCATCTCGGAAGGGGATCATCTCCTGGTTTATTACGGCGATCCGTTCGGGGCCGGGATGCAGTTTCCCGAGGCAGATCTCTCCGGCCTTGATGACGGCGTCATCCTTTTCACGAGCCGCGACACGACCTATGACGCGCAGTACAATCCCACCGTCACGGTCAATCCCGTGGCGGGAGCCACGGTGACCTGGCGTACCGGAGACCGGACTTCTACGTATACGACGGACCCTGCGGGCCGGATCGTGCTGACGGCAGACGATCTTACGCCGGGCCTGCACGGGATGCAGATTGCCAAGACCGGCGACATCGCTTCGGGCGGCCGGTATCTTCCGCTGGTGCTGCGGTTCGCGCCGAATGACGCGGTCGAGGTGGCGGCACATGGGACGCCTGCTCCGGAGAGCACCGCGGGGACGGACGCGAATCCGGCCACAGACGGACCTTCCGGCGCGGCACTGCCCGCAGCCGGGATCGTTATCGCCGCGATGGCCTTTGCGGCCGCGCTTCGCAGGCAACCGGCGGCGGAATAGGGTCACGCGGGGCGATACGGCCGGAGGAGGATCATGTTGCACAGACAATGCCGATCAGCGACGAAAGCAGCGGTTTCCGTTCTTGCAGCCGCGGCCGTGGCCCTGGGCGGTTATGGCACGGCATCGCTTGCAGCGGATGATGCGGCAAGGCATTATGCGCAGCAGGAGCTGGAGAGTGTGATCGACGGCATCATCCGGTGGAAAGCACAAGCTGTGGGCGCCGTGTCGGAGGATCGGCTGGTCGACAGCACGCTGAGCGCTCTGGCCGGGCAATCCGCCGCCGACTGGTATGCGATCGGGATCGCGCGCCGTCCGGGCGCGTCCGCCTGTCCGGCTTATCTGCAGGGATTGTACGATGCATCGGCTGCCCTGTATTCCGAAGGGAAACAGGACTCGGTCCCCGCGACGGATCTCCACCGCATCATCCTGGCAATCGACGCGCTCGGCGGCGATCCCCGTGCGGTCGCCCGGAAGGGCGGAAGCGGGACGCTGGATCTCGTCGCGGATTTCACCTATGACCGGGGACGCGCCGCACCGCTTGACCGGCAGGGGATCACGGGGCCGATCTGGGCTCTGATCGCCCTCGATGCACAGAAGACAGAGATCCCGGAGGGGAGCTTTTCCACCCGGGACGACCTCATCGACATGATCCTCGAAGCCCGGAGAGCGGACGGCGGGTTCGCGCTTACGGGGTCCGCAGCGGATCCGGACCTGACCGCGATGGCCATCCAGGCGCTTTCTCCGTATTATGGCGACCCGAAGACATACGGCCTGACCGATGAAACGGACGGAAGCAAGAGCGGCGTGACCGTGGGCGATGCTATCGACGCGGCTCTGGAGAGGCTTTCCGTGCTGCAGAAAGATACGGGCGATTACAGCAGCTGGGGAAACCGGAATTCGCAGACC
>CAZDPQ010000039.1:0-19247 GCA_964507305.1 uncultured Oscillospiraceae bacterium | reverse complement strand
AAATACGGAAGCATCAGGATGAACATGGCGTCTACCAGTCCATGACCAATGTACCGAAGCATTTTGGCGGCGCGGGGGTGGATGTATTCAGCTGGTGCCTGTGTGATGCCCCGCTGTTGCTGCATGCCCTCCTGAAGGCAGGGGTGGATTATCCGAAATATGTCAAGCCCGGCGTGGATTATCTGGTTTCCTTGTACCGCAACAACGGATTTCCGTGCGCAGTATCTCCGGAGCTGGGAAGGTTCAGAGGCCCCGGGAGAAAAGACGACTGCTGCCCCTATGCTACGCTGATCATGGCGGATTTGCTGTCCGACATACCGGAGTACCGGGATTCGCTGGCTGCGATCGGCTCAGCCAATGTCCTGCTGGATTTGTGGGAAAACAGCAGGGAACAGCATCCGTATATGTTTTATATGGGGACCGATTTTCGCAAATTGAAGGCGCCATCCTGCTGGTATGATATCGTCAGTGTTGCGGGTGTTCTGAGCAGATATGAAGCTGTAAGGCACGACTCCCGTTTCCGGGAAATGATTGCGGTAATACGAAGCAAGCAGGACAACGACGGGTTTTTTACACCGGAATCGGCATATCTCAAAATGAAAGACCGGGATTTCGGACAGAAAAAGCTGCCGTCTCCCTACTTGACATATCTTTGCCTGTGCATATTTGCACGGCTTGAACAATGAACAGGCGGCGAGCGGGAGCAGCGGAAACGGATCCCCTGCCCCTGTCTGCAGCCGCCGACGAGAGAAGGTGAACCCAATCCTGTATTTAAGCAGCTTTACTTTTTCCGGAGAGACGGTCAGGGATCCGAACATCTACCCGTACCATGTGTTCGCGGACAAGGTGGAGCGATCCCTGTTCTTCAGCCCGATTACCGTCTTGTACGGCAACAACGCGTCCGGGAAATCGACGCTGCTGAACATCATGGCGAACAGGCTGCAGATCGAAGGGCAGGAGTTTGCCGCCTGCAACCGGTACGGGCGTGTCGACTATTTCTCGCAGTTCGTCGGGGAGTGCGGCTATGCGTTAGGGGAGACGGAAACCGGAAGGCCTGTCGGCCGGATCCCCCGGGGGAGCCGGTTCATCAAAAGCGAAGATATTCTCTATGAAATCAAGAAAATCCAGCAGGAGCAGATCCTGGGCGACGGGTACCTCGTCGAACAGCGCAGGCGTGGGATGGACGGAGAGCAGATCGGGCGGCTGAAGAATTCCGCGGCGATGGCGAAGCGGATGGAAATCATGAAGTTTGCCCAGGAAAAGTATTCGAACGGGGAAACCACGCTGCAGCTGTTTGACGATTTTGTCGAATCGGACGCCCTGTATCTGCTGGACGAGCCGGAGGTGTCCCTGTCGCCGGCCAATCAGACCCTGCTGGCGGAGAAAATCAATGAGATGGCGCGCCTCCTGGGGTGCCAGTTCATCATTTCCACGCATTCTCCTTTTATGCTGGGGACGCTGAACGCGAAAATCTACGATCTTGATTCCCGCGAGTGGAAGGTGAGAGCCTGGTCGGAACTCGAGAATGTCCGGTATTTCCATGATTTTTTCGAGAAGCACCGGAAAGAGTTTTCGTGAACATTTCAATAATCCAGGACATTCAGATCATGATGATGACTATAGGATGGCATGATTCCGGCAATGGTATAATGGGTTGAAACGCTTCGGGAAAGATCCGGAAGGAAGAAAAAATGCCATTTATGGCAACAATTCTTCCTTGGACATTGTGAGGGCAGGATCATGAAATACGAATTCGACGCGGAAATCAAGCGGTTGGAGGGCAAAATTCAGTGGAGCGTGTTCTATTTTCCGGAATCCGCTCTGGACTGCTTCGGCTCGAAGGGGAATATTCCGGTCAGAATCACGGTGGACGGGCACCCCTTCGACCACACCCTCCTGGGCTCCCGAAACGGACATTACCTTGTCTACAATGAGTTCATCCGCCGCGCCGTCGGCAAAGAGATGGGCGATATCCTGCATGTGACCCTGGAGAAGGATGACCGGCCGCGTGTTTTTGCGGTTCCGGCCTATCTCGAAACGATCCTCCGGGATCACGGCGTTCTGGCGGCTTTCCTGAAGCAGCCCGACTATCTGAAGCGCGAGCAGGTCAACCGGATCGAGCTGGCGAAAAGCGAGGAGACGAAAGCGAACCGGATCCAAAAGCTGATCGGGGAGCTGTATAGAAATGATGGGAGAATTATCGGGGATAAAAATGACTTTACATAAAAGAAAAGAATTCGACAGCATAGCCCAGCGGGTATTGTATGGCTTTCTGTTGGTCTACTCCGATTTTGCGCCTATTGATTCCGACATGGCAACCGGATATAAAACGCTGTATGAGTTCTACCGATTTCTCTATATTGCCGCGCTGCATGACGAAATGAACGGCGGCAGCTTATGCGTCAGCAATGAAACCTTGAAGGCAAACAAGACGGGATATAAACCGATTTACAATAAGCTGCTCAACGAAGTCGGCGTGGAAATCGTGAAAGAAAGCAGCGGTGTCACGATCCATATGGACAGCAAAATAGCAGCTGCCTTGAAGCTGCTTGCCGTGAAAGTCCCCACCGGAGTTAATCCATGGACGCGGTATGAGCTGGCCGATTTTGCCCGCTGCTCTTTTACCGGCGACAAGGAATATTTGTTCATGCGGATGGATCATATCAACGGGTTGAACGGCTTGCTCATGGATCTACGGAGCAAATGCCTTGAAAAGGGTTATACCGAGGAATGGAATCTTCATTTCACTTCTACGGATCTAGGTGTTGCCGTTTATTTCAAGAACGCAGTCGGCGGATTTCAAATCGTGTATAATTCACGGAAATACTGGCAGTTCTCGTTCGGAACCATGAATGGTATCGGCGAAAAGGCGATGCTGGAGGACTTCGATCATCTCGACGATGATATCAAACGGCATTTTCTATCCATTTGCAGACCGTGCAGCGGATGCCGGGTATGTACGAAGAATGGAAAAAATAAAATTTTCACCATTCATGCCCGGTATGACGGGAAAGAGTATAACCTCTGCCCGTCGTTTCCGGCCCACTCATGGGAAACCCTGGACAACGGCATGATGGATGTTCTGTTCAAGTACCACGATCTGCAGGTAAAGTACGGCTGACTGAACCTGCAATGGAAATCTGTTATACCGTAAACTTTTTACGAAAACGGTTGAAGTTTACGGTATGGTTTGGAACTATCAGGCAGGGGGTGTTCGATGGAATCTATAAAACCACAGCATCTTACAAGTGTCCGGCGGCATTACGACGCGCTGATCGACGAGAACAACGATCCGGTCCGGGATCCCGCTCCGGCCCGGGCGTATATGGACCGGTGGGACGGGCAGGCGTTCATCGACGAGCTGCAGCTGTCCCGCGAAAAGGATGTCCTCGAGATCGGCGTCGGGTCGGGCCGACTGGCGGTCCGGACCGCGCCGCTCTGCCGCCTGTTTTTCGGCATCGATCTTTCGCCGAAAACGATTGAACGCGCCGGGGAGAACCTGCAGGCTCTCGGCATCGGCAATGCCTGCCTGATCTGCGGCGATTTTCTCACGTATCCCTTCGGCAGGACCTTCGACGGGATCTATTCGTCTCTGACCTTCCTGCACATCCGCGCCAAACGCGCGGCCATCCGCAAGGCGGCCTGCCTGCTGGCCCCGGGCGGGCGGTTCGTGCTTTCCGTCAGCAAGGACCGCGCGGATGTCCTTGCGTGCAACGGCAGGCTGATCCGGCTTCACCCGGACTCGCCGGAGCGGATCGCCGCGCTGCTTGCCGACGCGGGACTGGCGATCGAGAGACGGTTCGAGACGGAGGTTGCCGTCGTTTTCACGGCGGTTCGGGAAAAGCATTGATTTTCACCGGAAAAAGCAGTATTATTGCATTAGGTGGTGAAAATATGATAAAAACGACAGCGATTCTCACGGGTGAGCTGAAGAAGTACAGGAATCCGATTGCGAAAATTCGCCGGCTTGTCAGGGAAGGAGAATTGATTCCCATTATCAAAGGACTGTATGAAACGGACAGGAACATTCCCGGCCATTATCTCGCGCAAGTCCTGTACGGCCCCTCCTATCTTTCCTTTGAGTTTGCTCTGTCGTATTACTCCCTTATCCCCGAAGCGGTTTATAACTTCACCTCGGCGACTTTTGAAAAGAAAAAAGCGAAGCGATACAGCACGCCTTTCGGAATGTTTACGTACCGTGATGTTCCGGGCGAAGCGTATCCGGTCGGCGTTCAATGGCATGTGGAGAATGGGTATGGATTTCAGATCGCGTCTCCGGAAAAAGCCCTTTGCGACGAGCTCTATATCATTTCTCCGCTTACGAACAGAAGCGAGCTGAAGCATTTCCTGTTTGAGGATCTGCGGATCGATCTTACCGGGTTTTCAAGTCTGAACAGAGATGACCTTCTTCAGATTGCTTCGTGTTATCACACCCGAAATCACCGGTTGCTGCAGGCTTATGTCAGAAGGATGATGAAAGATGGAACAAATCATTGAACAAATGCTTCGACAGCATGATATACTGACGATCCATGATAAACGCAACAGCCTCAAGGAGGTTATCCAGGAAGTTGTCCTGTCCGGACTCAGCAGAGCCGGTTTTTTCAAGGCTGCAGCATTCTATGGCGGAACGGCACTCCGTATTTTTTATCAGCTCGACCGATTTTCGGAAGATCTTGATTTTTCGTTGAAAATGCCCGACCCGTCTTTTGACCTGGCAGGCTGTCTGCCGATCCTGGAAAAAGAAATCCGATCGTATGGATTCCAATTCAACGCGGAGATCAAAGAAAAAGCCAGGGAATCCGATATTCATTCTGCTTTTTTAAAGGGAGGTACGAAAGAACATTTCTTACAGTTTTACCCGGACGATCCGCTTTTGCGGACGATCGGTTCAGGTGAAATGATCAGGGTGAAGCTGGAAGTGGATACCAATCCGCCGGAACATGCCCGTTATGAGACAAAGTTCAGGCTGCTTCCGATTCCATATGAGATCGTATTGTATGATATGCCGTCCCTTTTTGCCGGGAAGATTCATGCGATCCTATGCAGGGCATGGAAAAACCGCGTGAAGGGCAGGGACCTCTATGACTATGTATTTTATCTTTCCAGAGGAACAGCGGTCAATCTGGAGCATCTTGCCGCACGGCTTGCCCAATCCGGCTATATACCGGAAGGAAAGATCGTCACCATGGAAAATGTACGTGAAATGCTTTGCCGGCGATGGGACGAGATCGATTATGCCCAGGCAAAACAAGATGTCCTTCCGTTTATACGGAATCCGGAATCCCTTTCTGTTTGGAAAGCCGATTTTTTCAAGAAGATAACAGGGGATCTGCAGGCAAAGGCATACAACGGGATGCCATGAATGAAGCGAGGAAGAATGGAACACTACGCGGATATCAATGCGCGGACCTGGGATGACTGGGCGAAAAACGGGTGCTGCTGGACGGTGCCGGTGACGCATGATGTTTTCGAGCGGGCGCTGGGCGGAGACTGGGAAGTGCTTCTGACGCCCTGCAGGCCGGTGCCGAAGGCGTGGTTCGCGCCGTTCCTGCGGGACGGCCGGCTGGACGGCGCAAAGCTGCTCGGCCTGGCGAGCGGCGGCGGGCAGCAGATGCCGGTGTTCGCTGCGGCCGGCGCGGAGGCCACGGTGCTGGATTATTCGGAGCGCCAGCTGGAGAGCGAGCGCGCCGTGGCCGCGCGCGAGGGGTATGCCATCCGGATCGTCAGGGCGGACATGACCCGGAGGCTTCCGTTCGATGACGAGAGCTTCGACCTCATTTTCCACCCGGTATCGAATTGCTATGTCGAGGATGTCCGCCACGTCTGGAATGAGTGTTTCCGGGTGCTCCGGAAGGGCGGGGTCCTGCTGGCGGGGATGGACAACGGGTTCGATTTCATGGTCGAGGATGTGACGGTCCGGCCGATGGTCCTCACGGATCATTTTCCCTTTAATCCTTTGAAAATGCCGGAAGAGCGCCGGCGGCAGCTGATCGAAAACGGCGAAGGGCTCCAGTTCAGCCATACGCTGGAGGAGCAGATCGGCGGCCAGCTGATGGCGGGATTCGTCCTGACGGATGTTTTCGAGGATTTCAACAACGACCCGGACGCCATTGCCGACGGGTTCCCCGCCTACTGGGCGAGCCGCGCGGTCAAGCCTCTGCGCGCGGAGGACGGGACGGTCTGTTTCCGCCGGGGATGACGGACCGGCGCGAAAGGCGATTCTCACTGGTATTATTTTTCAGAAAGAGTGACGTATGAACGAAAATGTATCGTTGTTTGACAAAGATGTTTCCGAAAACCAGGCAGCAGTTGATCCTCTGTTCCGGACAGCCGGCCGTATCGATGTGGTCCGGATGGAGTTTGCCGAGGCGCAGACGCTTTCCTGGAGAGAATTATTCAGCGGTTTTGATCGGATGTATGCTATCACCTACTCTTCAGGCATCGGCTTTATCGGTGAACTTCTGAGCATGTTTTCCTATAGCGAGATTATTTTCGGGTTCGAGGACGTCATATCATACAGTCTGCAGGAGGTTATGGCCTTCCAGCTTTCGACGATCGAGAAGCTGAGGGAAATGTTGTCTGTTCATAAGGCTGAGCTTGTTTATCGGATCGAAGAGGAAAGACTTCGGCTGTTTGTGGCCAGACAGAAGCTTTCGCATGAGAAAGTGTATCTCCTGGAAGCGGCGGACGGTCGTAAACGGACGATCCTTGGATCTGCGAACATGTCGAGGTCCGCGTTTACGGGAGTTCAACGCGAAAATATATGCTATATCGATGGAGAAAAGGCATTTAAATGGTATTATGAATCATTCATGGCACTCAAAGGGAGCAGTTCGGATTCCATCAGCCGCCAGGCGCTTCTCAGCGCGGACAGCAATGAGAATCTGGATGAGATCCCGATCATGCAGACGGTCCGGGTCAAGAAGGCGCTGGTGCTGGAACCGCAGCACGATGTCCGGGAGGATGTTCGGTTCGTGCTTGATGTAAAAAGCTTGTCCGGTCAACTTGCAGCGTACATGCCGAAGGCAGAAAAAACGGGGAAGGTGCTTCTTTCCCCTGAGACCGTCATTGCAGTGAAGCGGAGGATCATCGAGGCCAATGTCAAGGAGAAGGAACTTCGAAGCGAATATCCGCAGCTGAAGGTCGATGTCGAGGATCATTCGGTGTCCCTGAATGGAGTCCGTCTGGATCTGCAGCCGGACGATGAAATGATCCGAAAGGATCTGATTCTTTTTGTAAAATATATGGATGGATATGAAAAATTCCACGGGGATATCGCCGGGATGCAGCACCGGTATTTCGAGTTCGCGAATTGGTTCTTTGTTTCACCCTTCATGGCGACCATGCGTGACATGGCGACCCGGTACAACCAGAATCTGCTTCCATATCCGGTTTTCGGCCTTCTATATGGGCAAAGCAAGGCAGGCAAGACCAGTTTTCTCGAAACGCTCCTGAAGATGATGATCGGGCAGAAAACGAAGATATCTGCGCCGGATTTCACGCGATCTGCGATTGAAGCTCTCAAGAGGATCGTCCTCGGCGCGCCGATCATTGTTGACGACTTGACACAGCAGCGTTTCAGCCAGCATGCGATCGAGACGATCAAAGACGATGATTTCGGTGTCGCAGACCGTCTGACGAATTACCCCGCTGTTGTGATCAGCGCGAATGAGGATGTCAAGGCAGTGGCTGCGGAGGTGATCCGAAGAACGGTGATATGCCGTGTGCAGGCGGGCCTGAAGAATACGGAATTGATGAAAAGCAATGTCGTCCGACACGTGCAGAAAAGTATATCGACGGCTTTTTACAGGGAATACCTGCGGAGAATGCTTGAGGCGGTTCCGGAGCTTCTGGATCAATTGAAAGAAGATGATGCAGACGGAGCGCCGGATATCCTGAAGGTTTCTTCTGAAACCATCCTTGCGATTTTTGCCGATCATTATGACGATCCAATCCCGGACTACATCCGATCTTTGTCACTCGAGGATTATTTCAGTGAAAAGGTGACCGGGGCATATGCCAGAAAAACGATTCAGAACGCTTGGAAAATCAATCGCAAGGCGTTTACGGTTGACCGGAAATCAAACCAGTTGCGGTACAATGCTGGACAAACCTGGGAGGTGGACCGTATCCTGAAAGAATTGCCCGAAGACCTGGAAGCGGTCAAATCGCGCGATATCATTATCATGGATCTGGATAAGTCTTGCGAATTTTTCGAGACCGATTTTTTTAGAAGCACCATAATTGAGAGGATCAGCCGGTTCGGGAAAGGGTGATTATCTCAGCATTCAATTCATCATTGTCAGATCGTTCTATTGTCAGAAAGGAGTCAACATATGACCATCGTATATTATTTCACCCGCACCGGGACATGCGAAAGGATCGCCGCGGAGGTTGCGGCTCAAGAACAGGCGGAGGTCCGCAGGATCGGGGATGGCAGGAATTGGAAAGGGCTGTTCGGCTTCATCCGCGGCGGGTATTATGCTTCTGCGCGGAAAGGCCTGCCGGCGCAGTACGACGCGCCGGGTGCGCAGGACCGGGTGGTCCTGGTCGCGCCGGTCTGGGCGGGAGGCTACCCGCCTGCCGTGCGGACGTTCATCGGCGAGGTCGGCCGGGATCGGATCGAGCTGGTGTCCGTCTCCGGAGGCGGTTTCATCAAGGACCGGGACGGCTTCGCGCGGGTGACGGACCGGGCGATGAATGCTGAAAACAAGCAGTGATCCTGCCGGGCAGATCTCATTCGCCGTGGTATTCCCGGATGAGCGTGTCGGCCAGTTCTTTCACGGTGATGATCTTGTCGGCGCGATATGCATTGGAGCCGCAAAAGGCAAAACCGTGCCTGAGATTGCCTTTCTGCGCGTTCATCAGCGCGAGCGCGATGCAATAGGGGCTGGTCTGGTTGTTGCAGGTCAAAATGCAGTGATAAGGACAGCTGTACGGCCTCCTGGCGCCGGTTTCGACATCTTCGGTAAACCGGTTCCGGATGGCTCGGCCCGGCAATCCGACCGGACTGTTGATGATCCTGATGTCTTCCTGCCTGCAATCGAGATAGGCTTTCTTGAATTCGGGGGACGCATCGCATTCCTCCGTGGTGACGAACCGGGTCGCCATCTGGACACCAGAGGCACCGAGTCGGATCATCCGGCGGATATCGGCTCCGGTATAGATCCCGCCGCCCGCGATCACGGGGATTTTCTTCTTGTATTTCACCGCGAACTTCTTGATCTCGGCAAGGACTTCGACCAGGATTTTCTCCAGCGAAAAATCCGGATCGTCGATCTGTTCGCGCTTGAAGCCGAGATGTCCGCCTGCCTGCGGGCCTTCGACCACAAAGGCGTCCGGAACATAGTTGTATTTTTCGATCCATCTGCGGGCAATCAATACGGCGGCCCGGGCCGATGAGACAATGGGTACGATTTTCGTTCTGCTGTTCGCGACCAGCTGCGGCAGATTCAGGGGCAGCCCCGCTCCGGCGAAGATGATGTCGATTTTTTCCTCTACCGCGGCTTTGGCCAATTCGGTAAAATTGGTCAGCGCGACCATGATGTTGACACCGAGGATGCCTTTCGTCAATGACCTTGCCTTCGCGATCTCCTTCCGGAGGGCTCGGATATTAGCTTCTACGAAGTTGCTGCGGAAATCCGGTTCAAACATGCCGATGCCCGGAGTGGCGATCACACCGATCCCACCCTGGTTCGCCACGGCGGAGGCAAGCCTGCTGAGCGATACGCCGACTCCCATCCCGCCCTGGATGACAGGCAGTTTTGCAACAAGATCACCGATTTTCAAACTCTTGATTCGATCAGAACTCATTTCGACATTCATCTTCTTTCCTATTGATGCAATCAATATAACAGCATTGGCGGGATAAAACAATGAAATGCGCACCGAATGATAAAATTATTCATGAGATATGGTAATTATTAATGAAAAAGCGCAAAATTGCCGGATATCTATTTTGAAAATCAAAAGAGCAGGGAGAAATTCAAACCATGCTTCTTTGTTTGTTTTTCCGTTAATTTGCAACTTTCTGGATGATTAATTGCAAAAATGGTAGAATCTGCCGTTTTGCAGTTGACATATTCCCGAAACTACAATAGAATGCTACACAGGTCAATTTGCATATTCGGCCGGCAATGCCGCAAGGGCGGGACACGCGGCGAGGGGGCGCATGTTGACAGGAGAAACAGTGTATTCCGGATTTCGCCGAATACACATTATTTTTAAAAGGAGACATTATGAAAACGAAGTACGACGAATTGTTGAAATCCCGGATGAGCGTTGAGAGCTTCGCGAAGCTGGAAGCCCTCGACAATATGAAAGTTATGGAGTTCATAGGTTCATTTGTCGAGCACTGCAATCCGGCGTCCGTTTTTGTTTGCACCGACAGCGAGGCGGATATCGATTATGTGCGCAAACAGGCTCTGGGCAAGGGTGAGGAGCACACGCTCGCCCTGCCGAAGCAGACGATCCACTGGGACGGCTATGCGGACCAGGGCCGCGATAAGAACGGCACGAAGTTCCTGGTGTACAAGGAAAATCTCGCGAGCATGGAGGCGCTCAACGCCATCGAGTACGAGGAAGGCCTCGCCGAGATCCTGACGATTTCAAAAGACATCATGAAGGGCAAGGACGCGATCGTGCAGTTCTTCGCGGAAGGCCCGACCGAGAGCGTGTTCACGATTCCGTGCATCCAGTTCACCGACAGCTGGTATGTCGCCCATTCGGAATCCATCCTGTACCGCTCGGCGTACACCCACTTCCTCAAGATGAAGGATTCGGAGAAGAACGACTTTTTCCGCTTCCTCCACTCCGCGGGCGAGCTCGACACAAAGGGCAACACCGTGAACCTCAAGAACCGCCGCATCTACATGGACACACAGAACAACATCGTCTATTCCATGAACTGCCAGTACGCCGGCAATTCGGTCGGGCTCAAGAAGCATTCCATGCGACTGGCGATCAAGAAGTCCGGACAGGAAGGCTGGCTGTGCGAGCACATGTTCGTTATGGCCGCGGTGGATGAGGAGAAAAAGCGCAAGACCTATTTCTGCGGCGCGTATCCGTCCGCCTGCGGCAAGACCTCCACGGCGATGATCCCGGGCGAGAAGATCGTCGGGGACGACATCGCGTATTTCCGGAACATCAACGGCGAGTTCCGCGCCGTGAACGTCGAGTTCGGCATGTTCGGGATCATCCAGGATGTCAACGCGAAGGATGACCCGGTCATTTTCGAAAATCTGATGAAGGACCAGGAGATCATTTTCTCCAATGTGCTCAAGGGGCCGGACGGCATGCCGTATTGGCTCGGTATGGGCGTCGAGGCTCCGGAGACCGGGCGCAACCATTTCGGCGAGTGGCACAAGGGTGTGCAGGACGCGAAGGGCAAGGCCGTCGGCGTCGCGCACCCGAACGCCCGCTACACGATGCGGCTGGATTACCTGGACAACATCGATAAGGAAGGCTTCGAATCCAAGACGGGCGTGAAGGTCGAGGGCGTTCTCTACGGCGGACGCGACAGCGACACCACGGTCCCGGTCGAGGAATCGCCGAACTGGAAGGACGGCATCCTGCTGAAGGCGGCCACCCTCGAGTCCGAGACGACCAGCGCGACGCTCGGCGCCGAGGGCGTGCGCGACGCGAGTCCGATGGCCAACATGGACTTTGTTTCCTATCCTCTTGGCGAATATACGATGAACAACGTCAAATTCGGCGAAAGCGTCCGGAATTGCCCGAAGATCTTCAGCAACAACTACTTCATGCGCGGGCCCGACGGCAAGTTCATGACGAGCAAGCTGGCGAAGAAGGTCTGGCTGCACTGGGCGGACGGCAGGATCCACAACGAGTACGAGGCCTTGGACACACCGACCGGCAAGATTCCGAAGTACGAGGATCTGGCGGTTCTTTTCCGCAAACACCTGAAAGAGGACTTCTCCCGCGCGGATTACGAGTACCTTTTCACCTTCCGCTGCACGAAATGGATCGAAAAGCTCGAGCGCACGAAGAAATTTTACAGCGCGACAGATCCCGCGGCCCCGGCCGAGATCTATGCGTACTGGGACGGCGCGATCGCCAGGATCAAGGCTGCGCGTGAAACATACGGCGACCTGATCCTGCCCGGCGCTTTCAAAGGCTGATCCCACTCCTTCTCCTCCGTCGCCGCCATCACCTCATCCGCCTCCTCCGTTTCGGCGTTCATAGCTCATAAAAGGTTTCCCGCGTCGGCAGCTTCCGGCTGCCGGCCGGGAAGCCCTTTTTTTGTCGCACCGGCACCCTCCCTATATGAATTTCCGTTTTCCCTAAGGCAGCAGTACCATTTGGATTATGTTATTTATATGGTATGCCACTTTATTTAAATTGATGATGAGCCCCTGATAATAGATCAATGTATGCAAGAGCGGACTTATGGTGAGAAGAGGCTCAACGAATTGGACACATGAAAGTAGCATTATGACTGATTCCAGTATTTATTCTTTTCTCCTTCCAGTACTACAATAAGAACACATTGATATGTTAGGTCTGATGTTTCTTACAAAAACCATTCGTTCAGGGAGGAGGGCAACGTAAACTTCGATATTGGAAACACCAAAATGACGTAGCTTGTACTTTCGCTCGCAATTCGAATTGACTTAATGACTTCACACTTCAACTGACATCGATAGCAACCATACTTCTTGCTTAAAAGAAAAGCACATCAGTAAGATCCGTTGATGAAAACAGAGGGACCTTATTTGCTGGTTCCTATTCAGGTTGGAAGGAGAAAACAATGTTCCGAAAATTGAAATGGCATACAGTTTCATTTTTATCATTGATATTGTTCACGGTTTATTCGTTGTTGCCCGGTCAAGTATTTCAAGTTTCAACGAATGCGGACACGATTACCTATCAAGTCTCCTCGTCATTCAATAATTCACCGGGTGTACAAGGTGCTGATGGCTGGTATTACCAGCAATGGGATGGAACAAGCTATTCGAATCTTTCATGGGATTCAACAAATCAGAGATGGTATGGTTCACAGACATATTTATGGGTGTATAGTTCATCGGTTCATCCTGAGTCGAGTTATGATCCTGTACGAAGATGGAGCGTGCCATCACTAGGAACAGCGCGAATTTACGGAAATGTAAAGAAGGCCGATACTGGAGGCGGCGACGGTATTACAGTCAAGATATTGCTGAATGCGGATACGATTTGGGGTCCATATGACATTGCGTATAATGATAATGTTGGACTGAATTATGATTTCACGGAAAATGTGGGGCCGGGTGATCATCTATATTTTATCGTTTCAAAGAAATCAACCATATCATATGACCTGACCTCATGGGATCCAAAAATAGATTTTACAGAGAGTACCGCTACGACAACCACATACCAGGCTTCCACATCTTTTTCTAACGGTTATGGCATCCAGGGTAAAGATCAATGGTACTATATGCAATGGAATGGAACCACTTATTCCGGGTTGTCGTGGGATAATTCAAATCAACGCTGGTACGGCTCTCAGACATATCTGCGAATCACCGGTACGACAATGCATCCAGAGAGCAATTATGATGCTGTAAGAAAATGGATCGTACCTTCGGATGGTTATGCAAGATTGTATGGGAATGTGAAAAAGGCCGACACGGGCGGTGGTGATGGCGTATCAGCGAAAATCATGGTTAATTCTGCAAATGTCTGGGGATATAGCAATATTGCCTATAACGACAGCACTGGCCTGAATTATGACTTTCCGGTACGCGTATCTGCAGGTGATGCTATCTATTTTATTGTCACGAAAAGAGACACGATTAATTATGATTTGACTTCATGGGATCCGAAAATCGACTTTACCCCGCTTGCTTCCGGGACAAATGTTCGGAAATGGGAGTTCACCTCGGGAGCGGATGGTTGGACTGCAGTCAGTAATTGTTCAATCAGTGCGAGCAACGGCTATTTGAATACAACGATCACAGGAAGTAATCCGGTTATTTCTTCTCCTTCGGGTCTTAATAAAAGTATCAATAAAAACTGCTTGATAAAAGTCCGATTAAAGAATAGTACGAGCAGCACGAATTGTGCCGTTTATTTTACGACATCCGAAGATCAGAGCTTTAATACTGCAAAGGCTAAGAGTTTTCAGGTGAATGCCAACGACGCAAACTACACAGAATATGCGATTGACATGTCTGGGATTTATGGCTGGAACGGGATATTAAACCAGATCAGGCTGCAATCAGCCGCTTCAACAGGTTCATTATCGATTGATTATGTTCATTTGCAGACGGGAGGTAACGATTCACCACCTTTTTCATTACTCGACAAGGAGGTTGTATTTGACAATAATACGTTGAAAAATGTTTTAAACCTCGATTATTATCCAGATACATGCTTAGGGATCATACGGAATAGTAATGCATCCTACAAATTCTTTTCGTCGGATGGAGGAGCAGTGCAATGCACTACAATAACGAGTGGTACATTGGACAATCCTGCCGTTTCGATTGATGGACATCGGGTAAGCATCTCCAATACGCCGACTGAATTTGATTATGTGGCGACCGGCCCCGTCTATCAAGATCCGGAAGATGCAAATACGATACTATCGTTCATACATTTGGAAAGGCATTATGAAGCATATGGTGTTGAATATTTCTACTCGTCATTAGGAATAGCGATTACCAGAAATGGCGGATCGACATGGACCTGGTGCGGAGAGATTATACAGCCGGATGTTGCATATAATGAATCAGCAGCTGAAAGTTATGACATCGGGGCAGGTACATATATTATTCAAAATGAAAACGGAACCGATTACTTTTATGTTTATGCCATCGATCATGCTGCTGCAAATCCAAGCTGGAGCTCTTTATCGGTCTCGAAAGCTTCGGTCGAATCAGTTTTATCTGCAGCAAAGAACAACACGGTGACTTCATGGTACAAATATTATAACGGGAGCTGGACTCAACCGGGTATGAATGGTTCTTTTACAAACATCGGCAATCCCAATGTCTGTATGAACTTCATGTCAGTTGGTTATAACAGTTATCTGGATAAGTTTTTGCTGGCTTACTCGTATGCAATCAATTTTGATAGCAATTATGTTGATATTTCTTTATTGATAGCCGACTCGCCGCTTGACTTCTATAATGATACGGTGGAATATCTGATCGATACATCCCCAAAATGGACCCAGTACCCGACGATCGTCGGATTAGGGAACGATGACCCTGAATGCAGCTCTCAGAAAAATTTCTATTTATATTATACGCAGTGGGCAAATAATCAGTATTGGTCATCCGACACAAACCTGATTCGCAAGATGATCGTACTGGATTAAATGGTCTTATAAGTGTGCCGCTGATGTTATGCGGTCAGACGATGATCGAAAAGAATATGCTGGCGTGTAGGATCCTGGTATGTTCATCGGCATATCACAATTGTGTCTATAGAATACAAAATTTGGTGATTGTACACAAAAGGGGAACAGATTAACACATGGCTGTATTGATATAATGTTTATAGGATATTATGATGAGGCTGCCATTAGGTGTGTTATCTCTCTTCCGGATGAGCATGGATAAGGATCATTTTTTCAAAGGAGGGTAAAATGAAGAAGGTTTTTTCTTCGATGTTGCTTCTATGTATGCTGTTTTCTATTGCGGCTATTTCATCGGCGGGAACAAAATCGATTCAAAATTATGACGGATACGCAGACCTGTCGGCTTTGCAGCAGGATGTCACCGTATGGGATGGCGGAGCTTCTTTTAATGTCAAATTGTCAACGATCCATAAAGATAGCGGTAAAAGTATGCAGATCGTTCCCATTGGCGAAGCTCACGGTTCGACGTATGGTGTTGTTGTTGAGAATCTTCCGGCTGCAGCTCAGAATTGGGAAGGAGCAGATGGCATCCAGTTCTGGGTAAAGGGAACAGGTGGAACGGTTACCACTCCAGGCTACATTTCTTTCCAATTCATGTTCGACGATAATGATGACCCTGAAAATCCCGAAAGATGGTCTGGAAAGGACCAACTGCCATACCAATTGATCGATAAGAATAATAATGTCGAAAACAAGATGATTTCCGGTGGCGTATTCACAGTCATGGATGGCTTTGAAGGCGTAATGAAAATCCCCTTTACTAGTTTTGAAGCTCTTGGGTGGTCTCTTGTTGATGATGAGCTTCAACTCGGCTCCGTCAAGACGATCTATTTCGGCATAGACGCGCAGTTTTACAAGAACAAGGAAATATTCATCGATTCGATACAGCTGTATGGATCCGGTATCGGAAATTCAAGCAGCTTATCAAGCTCATCCTCTTCCGCTTCATCATCAGCTTCGGCTTCTGCCGTATCATCGCAAATGTCTTCAGCCTCTGTTTCCAAATCATCGGTTTCATCGTCAATGAATGATCAAAGCGAAGTTTCAGGCGCAGCCGATTCCTCAGAAACTGAATCCATGAGCGGATCCGGGGAATCCTTCGCATCAACGGTTGCATCATCCGTGATCGAATCCGGAACAGACAGCACCGTCAATGATAATAGCAAAGTCTCATCTGCTTCCACTGAATCGACGGATAACAATGCCGGAGGTTCTCTGATACCGATCATCGCCGTATTGGCAGCATTGATTGCAGCGGCAGCAATCGCAACCTATTTTCTAGTTCTGAGGCGCAGGAAAGACTAATTCCGAAACAAATCAAAGGAGGAGAAAGATGAAAAAGAGTCTGGGTATCTTATTGACCGTTCTGCTGGTCATCGTGTCGTTCAGCACATTGATCAGTGCTTCAACGCGAACCGTTGTGGAGAATTACGACGAGTTTGCGGACACAGCCGACTTGCAGACAAAGGTCATCGTTGGCTACGGCAATCCTACGATCGCACTTGATACGGTCAACAAGGATGGCGATACCGGCGCCAGCATGCAATACACCGTCGGATCGGGCTGGAATGTTGTCGTTTCCCAGGGGGGAGCGACGGATTGGACAGGAACTTCCGCATTAAAATTCTGGGTAAAGGTCGATACATCCGGGATGACTACACCGACGACTTATACCAAAATCTGGGTGGCGTTTGACGAAGCCGATCCGTGGAAGAGATGGTCGGCAGGATCGGGAGTCCCTTATGTCATTCAGGCAGAAGGTGGTGATCCGGTCAGCGCTTTAACAACAACGGATGGACAGAATTCATTTGTCGTATCGGATGGCTTCGAAGGCTATATCACGATCCCGATGTCTTCCTTTATCGGAGATGGGACCATGAACCTGAGCGCCATAAGCCAGTTCCTTTTCCAGACCGCGGATTACTTCGCCGGAACAAAAATCAACATCGACTCGGTGGAATTGATCAAGGATGTAACAGTCGATAATTATGATTCCTTTGTGGACACTGCCGATTTACAGACAAAGGTCATCGTTGGCTACGGTAATCCTACGATCGCGCTGGATACTGTCAACAAGGATGGCGATACCGGCGCCAGCATGCAATATACTGTCGGATCAGGCTGGAATGTTGTCGTTTCCCAGGGGGGAGTAACCGATTGGACCGGAGCTGAAGCGTTGAAATTCTGGGTAAAAGCCGATACATCCGGGATGACTACGCCGACAACCTACACCAAAATTTGGGTGGCATTTGACGAAACTGATCCATGGAAAAGATGGTCTGCAGGATCCGGTATGCCTTATCTTATTCAAGCAGAAGGCGGAGAGCCGGTCAGTGCCTTGACAACAACGGATGGCCAGAATTCTTTTGTCGTCCCTGATGGCTTCGAAGGCTACATCACGATCCCGATGTCTTCCTTTATCGGCGATGGGACCATGAATCTGAGTTCGATCTGCCAATTCCTTTTCCAGACGGCAGACTATTTTGCCGGTACAAAAATCAATATCGACAGCGTACAGTTGCTTGGAAGCTTTCAGATGCCCGCGCCTGAGGTCCCGATAGCTTTCAACGTGATAGATCCTGATGAATTCGGCTTCACAGCGACACCGGACGATGGATCGTTCAATTACGATGTGGACTTGACGATCGGCCTGATGGATCAATCCACGAACGCCTTCACAAACATTTCCGATACCATCAAGGGGTATTACAATAATGCCGATTACGCTGATTTTCTGATCTTCAATATGTCTGCAATCCAGACGGGGACGACAAACAATGTGGATCTGCCGAGTGGAAAACAGTGTCAGGTCACCATGAATCTTCCGGATGGTTATAATTCCGGCAGCACGAAAATATTGCTCTTTGCAGGCGGTGATGTACAAGTCGAAACACCTTCGATCGTTGATGGCAAACTGGTATTCTCGATTTCGACTTTTGCCCCGTTTGCGGTGGCTGATGAAACCAACTCTGAGCCGACCCCGACCCCGACTCCATCCGCGACACCCACCGTGACACCGACGACTGCTGCGGAATCGACACCGACGGCGACACCTACATCAGCGGAGAGCCCCCAGACAGCAGATGCCGGTACATTCGGGTTTGTCATGATGCTGGTTTTTGCTGCAATGGCAGCAATTCTGGTGATGCATTCCAGAAGGGCCAATGCAGAACGCTAGTCCTTTACGATGCCCTGAGTCATGAACGAAATGATCTTGAATGACACAATAGCGAAAACACATTTTCAATCCGTGTCGGGAAGCATACAATGATAATGACAGTGAGGATGTGCGAGTAGCTATTGTGTCATTCAAGACATTGACAGGGTGGAGCATTATGGAACATTATCTGAATGTCAATCACAAATTCTATGGGCCGTACTTGCTGTATTATTATGGTTACATGGCTTGCTCTCCGGGCTGGGAAACTGCTTATGAAGCAGGGAGCCTGGAAGGTATTCTGATCCATTATGTGAAATGCGGCAAGGGTACGTTTGAAACCATGGAAGCCAAATATGAATTATCCGGATCGAGCGCTTTCATCATGCATCCCAGCAAAAAGTATTACTACATTGCCGATCAGGAAGATCCCTGGGAATATATGTGGATCTGCATCGGCGGAGACTATATCCACAATCTTTTTGACGAGCGCAGGGCGTTCTTGAATACCCCGGTGATCAAGTATGATGACTTTTCTTTTATCGAAAAAACGTTTAACAGCATGATTTCCTATATCCCTAAAAACAATTCGGATGACGAACTGTTCTATTCCGGGATGATCAATATTCTTTTATATTACACGTTTACCGGTGATGTCATCGATTTGGTCTATCACCATGATATCGAAAAATCCATACAGAAATTCAAGAATGAGAAAAAATA
>CAZDPQ010000038.1:0-19313 GCA_964507305.1 uncultured Oscillospiraceae bacterium | reverse complement strand
CTTTACTGAGTTAATAGACACATCCAGGTTTTTTGCTATTTGAGCATAGCTTTGCCCAGCGGTACGAAGATGTGAAATTCGCTCTTTCAATAAACTGTCCATGCGGGGTCCCCCAATCAAAGGATTGATTTCATCACCATCCACAGGACAGAAAGGACTGGATTGAGTACCAAAATAAATAAAGACCCACAGAACGAAGACGTGCTTCGCGCTGTGGGTCTATGTCATAACTCGTTATTCTTCCGGACTGTTCTCGTCAGGATTACCTTTGGCTTTCAGCTGTTCAAACTTAGTTTTCACGAAGTCGGGTAGAGGCAGTCCCATGATGCCAAGGTTCTCAACGATCGACAGCCCCTCATTGCCACAGAAGAACAGGACAATTGCTGTACGGCAGAAAGCCTGCAGTCCGAGGATTGCGTCGAGCTGCACGCCAATCAGTACGACTAACAGAATCAAGCCTTTGCGCACTAGCCCTTTGAAGCCGGCTCGTGATTCCAATGCGCCGGTTTTCGACTTGCTGGACTTTTGCCAGACGGCAGCGATCAGGATCCCGGTGATGTAGTCAATTGCCATCAGGATAACAAGTGTCTGCAATGCTGTGTCCCACCCTCCCAGTGCTCTGGCCAAAAAACTGCCGGCCACTGAGAGCGCCACCAGCACTGAATCTTTAATCATAAGTGTTCTGTTCATATTGTTCCCTCACTTTCTTGGTATTTTCAAAATCTGACCCGCGTGAATGGTATAGGGTTCTTTCAGGTCATTCAGATGCACAATCTCAGCGTAGCGCCGGCCAAAACACAGCAGTTCCTCGGCAATCCGCCACGGACTGTCACCAGCCTTGACCGTGTACAGCCTGGCACCATCAACCGAAAGCACTTGACCCACGTGGATTGTGTATGGTGCGGTGACACCATTAAGATCAGCCAGTTCCAGATATCGCTTGCCGTCGCCCAGCAGCTTTTGAGCGATCGACCAGAGCGAATCACCTTTTTGCACCACATAGGTGTCTGAAGGTTTGTTTTCGGTCTCGGCGACATAATCGATGAACGGGCACTTGAACCAGCGGGTCCAGCCAGTTTCATTAACGGTCTTGGTCAGTCTGGTCTTGATGACGCCTGACTTGGTCCCGTGCGCCTCGATGACCTCACCGTTTCCGATATAGACGCCGACATGGCCGTTCTTCGAGACGATCAAGCCCTTGATCTCGGGCATTGTGGAAAGTGGTCCCTTTTCAGAGGCGGCATTGTATAAGCCATTGGCAGAGACATCCGGCAGGGCATCCAGTTTGTAGACTATCTTGCCATCATCGTCTGTCCAATAATGACCCTTGATCAGGCCAACGCAGTCCTGGACCGGCTTACCCAGCCAGTTGGCACGTATAAAAGATAGGTAGGGCGTGACCTTCAGCGGATACTGCTTCAGCTTGGCAGCCAGCAGCGACTCGGTCAGCACAGCACCATAGGTGCCATAAACATAGCCTGTGCCTAGTCGCGCGATGGCATGGCCGACGAGTGAAAGGTTGGTTTTTCTTTTCGACATGATGGTTTCCTCCATAAAAATAGAGCCCTCAGGCTCTTGATGTTTCTGATCGTGAAGATCAGGTTTTAGCTATTTGATTCAGGATCAGGTTGTTCCTCGACCGCCTTAATGTCCTGTTGAACATTGGCGATCATCTGTGCCACCTCGCTGTATGGCTTGGTTACAAGGTAATTCAGCAACTGCTCCAGAATTGTTTTGTCAATCGTAAATCGCATAAGCCCTCCTATATCTCTTTGGATCCGGTGAATTCCGGTATCTCCGCTGCCAGTCTCTTGTAGATATCTGTCCTCGTATACCCCAGTTCATCTGCTGCTGAAAGGTAGACTTCCTTGAATGAGTTTGCCAAGCTCACTACTCCTCCCAATTTTTCCCGGTCTCGGTATGTAGCATCCGCATAACCAAAAAGCTGTACCGTGATAACTGGAACTTCTGAAATGTACTGCTCAATAATTGCCGCTACGCGAAAATAAGTTGCAGTGATGCCCTTGTCGTCTGTGATTGTTTTTTGAAGTGCCATCAAACTCCCTCCTATACGAGAATGGCGAACCAGTTGGCGGCTATACCGGAAAACCCGGAGCCACCGATTGTCGCTTGAAAACCAGTTGTCGATATATTTCTGATTTTGAGCATCCCGATATCACCAGTAAAGTCGTGAGTATATTGCCCAAACACCCTCGGCGCAGACGGGAAGGTTTTCCCGAAGGAAACGGTCGTCCACGACGCTGTTGTCAGTGACATGCTACCGGTAGCCCAGCAGGTGCTTGAGCCGATGGTCAGATTGTTAAAATAGCCTTCTAGTGCATGTACCGCTTGCCAGCGCTTGGTTGTCGTGCCGCATCGGTCATTGTTGTCCAAATGCGGCTCCACCCGCCAACAAGAAACGACACCGTCGGCAGCGATCGCTCCGCTGGTAATCGGACCGGTATAGATTGCATTGCCGTTAAGTGTAACAGTGCCCCAGAAACGGTGTGTTGCCGATGTTCCGCCAGTAGTGCCCCAATCAATCTGATAGGCGGTGTAGAGACCTGTCCCTACGAGCTTGGCCAGGTTAATCTTGGACGCACCGGCTGCTGCGGTTATCCATGGCCCGGCAGGACCTGCGGTTTGAATCGAAAAATAACCGAGTTCAACGCCCGAGCTAGATAGCTTCACAGCACCGGCATCAAGTTTGGCAAGATATGTGCCGGACACAGCCTCGAACGTTCCTTGCGCAGATAGGCTTGATCCATTCCACGCCAAGGCACCGTTGCCGAATGAAAATTGGCCGTTGTCCAGGCTGATCCACGAGTTGCCAGTGACTGATTGTAGAAGCCCAGCTATGACATTCTCAGCTCGGATGGCACCAGAATCGACCGCCGTAACCGTCGGACTGAAATGATCCGAAACTCTGGAAGTTCCAGCTGTGCCGTAGTTCAAGTATCTGAGCCGTATGCGATGGCAGTTGGCCGGCATTCGACAATGGCTGGTGACGGCCTTGCCCTCGGGCACATCAGACTGACTGTCAACATAACACCCAAGGATGTACGCTTCCATATTCAGCCAGCCGCCGGTTGTTCCACCCTTGCTCCAAAAGTAAAAATTGGAGGATGCACCACCGAATGTCCGGGAACTAATCGTGAAGGGAATTACTGAAATGCTTGTGCCATCCTTGTCAATCGCATGCAGTCCAAAATAGCGTGTGCCATCCGCACTATCGCATTTGATCGACAGCGTGACCTTGTACGTTTTGCTTGGATCCACTTCAAAGTAATCCGAGTAGATTTGGCGGTTGGTTGTGGTCGTAATCCGGTGCACTGGTGCACTTAATGTGGCGTCTGTGACGATGCTGCCATCCGTAGCTGTCCAGCCGGTCAGATCACTGGTACGGGAATAGTTGTTGACCAGATTCTTGGCTAAGGCATGTAGTTTATCCACTGTAATGCTGCCGGCATCGATTCTGGCGGCATCCAGGATTCCAGTGGTGATCTTACCAGCATCCAGACTTGCGATTTTTGCACTGGTGATGGCAGCATCCGCGATGACACCGCTGGCTGCCGTGATCGTGTTTGCTGCCAGTTTGTCTGCGGTTAAGCTGCCGGCCGAGATTCTTGCCGCATCAAGCGATCCCGTCGTGATCTTGCCGGCGTCAAGGCTGATGATTTTCGCCGAGGTGATCTGTGCATCCGCGATCTTCGCCGTGGTGATTGCTGCATCGGCAATAATGCCACTGGCTGCAGTAATCGTGCCTGCTACCAGTTTATTGGCTGTTATCGTTGCTGCGGCAATCTTATCACCGGTAATCGCCGTTGCAACGATCTTGTCAGCCGTAACCGCTCCGGCAGCGATAAGATCTGCCGTTATAGCACTAAGTGCTACCTTTCCAGTCGTCACAGCAGCCACAGCCAGTTTGTCTGTCGAAATCGCACCGTCACCGATTCTCTGGCCGTTGATCGTGCCCACTGTCAGATTATCGGCGCTCAGGTTGATGACATTAATGTTAGCTGCATCAATTGTACCAGCGGTTATCTTGTTGGCAGTCAAACCGACAATCTTGGCATCGGTGATTGATCCGTCGGCGATCTGGGCTGTGCCTATCGCACCTGTTTCGATCAGAGCATTGGTGATCGCACCTGTGGCAATCTTCGCAGTTGTAATCTGTGCGTCACCGATTTTGGCAGAAGTGATCGCGCCATCGGTGATGATCGCTGAACCTGCAACAATCGCTCCGGCCAGGATTTTTTCAGCAGTTACCGCCCCGGCTGCCAGTTTATCCGCCGTAACCGATCCTGCTGCCAGCTTCGTAGCCGTGATGCTCCCCGCATCAATCCGATCGGCTGAAATATAGCCTGAATTAATCTTTGCAGCATCAACACTTGCGATCTTGGCA
Source organism: uncultured Oscillospiraceae bacterium (assembly GCA_964507305.1). GTDB lineage: Bacteria > Bacillota > Clostridia > Saccharofermentanales > UBA5734 > JAQVYV01. The sequence goes on along the minus strand of CAZDPQ010000038.1, from coordinate 14,908 downwards.
TTAGTGACTGCCAGATCAGCAATAACACCGCTTGCGGCGGTAATTGTACCAGCAACCAGTTTATCTGCCGTCAGGCTATGCGCACCGATTCGCTCAGCGGACAGGGTACCGGTCGTGATGAAGTTGGCGACAATCTGGCCATCCATGGTGATCGCAGTTGTGTATGGCCCAGCGTATCCGGTCGAGGAAAAGCTGAGACCACTTATGTTCCAGCGCCAGACCTTGGTAGCCGTGTTGATGTCAGCCGTGTCCATGATCAGAATTTCGTATGGTTTATTGTTCTCATCATAGCGGGTGACTACATTGCCAGATTCTCCGTTGGTAATCAGCGCTGTCACCTGATCAATCGCTTGATTTAAGTCAGATGTGGTACTGCTCAGGACCTGGCCAAGGTCAGCGATCTGCTTGGCATTATTACCGCTGTACTTGACGGGGGAGTTGGAAAAGTCCGCCTTGTTTTTCTCAGGTGTCAGCGGGTACTCGACCAATCTGACGATCCGCTGAATGTCCATGATCTGATTGACTTTGTCGAAAATGCGGACCGTGTCGCCCAGCTGAAAATCCAAAATGCTATACTCTGGTCGGCTGCCGACAAGGTTAATCACATCCACCCGAAACGACACTCGTGGCTTGCTGAGCCGATCCAAAAGCACCAGCGCATCATCATAGAGGGCCTGGCTGTTTGTATACCGGTCATCAAGCCAGTGCCGCTCGATCACTTTCGTCGTGTATTGTGTATTGTCGATGTATTCCAGCTCGCCATTGACTGATGCAATCGAAAGGCCATCCTTGCCATAGGGATAAAGCCGGGTTGTCAGATCGTAGGTGTCCGACTGGTACTCGCTATCCCTGAGGTTCAGTTCGTTATAGACGTAAGCCCCTCGGTCCTGGCCACGCTGCGCATAGAACCTGACGATCTTGTTCAGGGTATCGAACCAAACCTCACAGCCGTAAACTGAACAGCACTCCAGAATAATCTGATGAGCAGATACATTGGTCAGTTTCAGAGTTCTCAGTTTGGTATTGGCATCAACCAGTTGATATGTCCAGCCAGTTCCTGTTGTAGCGGCAGACATGACCGAACTTAACGAGATAGAGTCGGTTTCGTAAGCAAGATACGCCTTGCCGCGCAGGCTGTCGAGGTTGAGCTTGCCGAACACCTCATAGAAGCCCTCGTCGCTAGTGTTGACCTCCTTAATCACATACTCGTCTGTGTCCGACCGCAGGAAATACTCCTGCTTCAGAAGCGCCCGAGATATAGCGGTTTTTGGTACTTTGAAGCTGATCAGCTTATCCGCGGTTGAAAGGTCCGATTCGACGGAATAGTCCATTAGTTGAGTAAGAAGGGCAACCATGGCCCCGCTTTCATTCAAGAGCTTCAGCAAGTTTGCCCCTCCTTTCAGTTGAAAATGGGAAAGTACTGGATGGTGACATTGGCCGTTGAGTGACTAAACAGCACGTCAGTCGTTCCAACCGGCAATGCAGGCCACTCAAAAGCGTTATAGTTGGCGATATCGTTCGTGCCATTTTTCAAGTAGCGGAACAGGTAGCCATCGATCACGTGCGGTACATTAGCCGTGAGATTTTTGATCCGAATTTCACCCGACCCCATGCCGTAAATAACAAATTCCGTGATCGCCGTTGGAGGTGTGACTGTAATCAGGCATGGCGATGGCTGCGAACCGAGACTGGTAATAATCTTATGGCTTACTCCGTTGGCATACACGACCACCTCAGGCAGATAAGTTTTGTGGCATAGAAGTTCAATCTCCACCAGCCAAGCCTTTGCTGTCAGCCTTTTCGGCTCCGCTTTACCTTTGAAATGGCACGAATGCAGTTTGTTCATTTCTGAAAATGCTACGACACAGTCCCTCAAGGCCAGGATCAAGCTCGAAAATTGTTGCTCCGTCTCCGATTCCGATACAGCTTCCAGAAGGATTGTCAGAGAGATGTCCTTGAATCTTTGCTCAGTTCGTGAGAATACCGGGCTCGATGCTCCGTCCAGCCAATCGTAGACCTGAACGACATCGTGATTGGTGATGCTCTTGGCCAGAAGTGTCCCTCCGAAGGAGGCAATGTCAATTCCGTTGATCGTCATGTCAGACCCTCCTCACAGCCAGTTCAATCCGGTTCATGAAATACTCGATGTCGTCTCTGTCCCGGAAGCTGTAATTACCATTCAGGTTGATGGTTGTGTTGCTGGCTGCCGGCATTGCTTGGTCCGCCACATTCTTCGGTTCAGTTTGGCTATTCAGGCTGTTCTGCCATTGGAGCCCGGCTGAAGCAGAAAGATCCAGATTGCCGAATGCCGACATGGCATCCGCTGTCAACTTATTGACCGAGCCCAACACGCCTTTTGACCCATCTGTGATACCCAGGGCCAATCCTTGGGAGATGAAATCACCAAACCGGCGGGTCTCCTTGGAAGGTGAACTGATACCGAAGAATCGCTTGATCGAACCCAAGACGTCGCCGGCAAATCCTCGAATCTTGTCCGTGAGCCAGTTGAACTTGTCCTTGATACCAGTCCAGAGTCCGAAGATCAGTTCCGCGCCGATGTCCTTGATCCGATAAAGCATGTTCATGAATCCTGTTTTCAGCGAGTCCAGGATCTGAGGGATCTTACCGACCAGCACTGGAATATTGGTTATCAGTGCGCCAGCCAGAGCAACGATGATCTTCAATCCGGCATCAATGATTTTCGGCAGGTTGTTCATGATCGCCAGCACCAGCTTTTCGATTATCACCGGAATCTTTTCAACCAGCCTGGGCAGCGCGTCAATCAGGCCAAAGGCAACAGCCAGGATCAGCTCTATGCCCGCATCAATTAGAAGGTCCAGATTATCCAGCAGTGTGTCCATGATCAGGAATACCGCATCGATAGCGATCGGGATCAGCTGTGGGATAGTTTGCGCCAGCCCCTGCATTAGGCTGACCAGTAGCTGTATGCCGACCTGTATAATGATCGGCAGATTAGCCAGGATCGTATTGCCTAGCTGCTGAATCAGCGCCGGTAACATAGCAACCAGCTGCGGAATTACCACATTCAAACCATTGATCAGACCCATGAAGAGCTGGATGGCAGCATTCAGCAAGATCGGTATGAGAATTGGGATCTGAGGCAACAATCCGCTGACCAGATCCGTCAGGCCTTGAATCAGCGTAGGCAGGATGGTGTTGATTACTTGCGGGAGAACGGCGATGATCGCCGTCACTAGCGAGATGATCACCGCATTGAATCCGTCAAGGAAAGTTGGCAGCTGTTTGCCAAAATCGCTGATCAGCTGTGAAAATCCTGTGGTTAGGTCCGCAGTCAATTTCTTCTGCGCTTGTGCCATATTCTCGCCGCTGAACAGCTGAGCCAGCGAGCCGGTCACCTGCGGGATCAGACGGTTCAGAATATCAACCGACGATTTCATACCACCGGCAAACGATCCGGCCAGAACATTGCTCGCAGCACCGGCGCTTGACTGCAGCACATCGAGGCTATCCCGGAATCCGTTCAGGTTATCCAGCGCATCCTGCGACATGATCAGTCCGGCCCGGTCGGCATCGTCTCCCAGTTGCTTCAGAGCATCCGCTCCACCGAGGATCAGGGGATTGAGATCCTGAGCAGACTTGCCGAAGATTTGCATAGCCAGCGCATCACGTTCAGTCGCGTTCTCCATCTTGCCCAGAGCCAGGATGGCGTCGTTGAAAACGTCCTGATTGCTTCTGAGGTTTCCTTCACTGTCGCGGACCTTAACACCCAGTTCGGAAAACGCCTTACCCGCGCCCTTAGTCGGATCGGTGGCCGCGGCCATGTTCCTGGTCAGCTTGGCCATGGATCCGGTTAGGGTCTCCATCGGAACATCAATGATTTCGCTGGCGAACTGGAACTTCTGGATCTGGTCAGTAGAGAGTCCGGTCTGCTTGGACAGCGTATTGATTTCGTCCGCTGCCGTAGCCGCCTTCACGGTCATCGCCGTCACTGCCGTACCTGCCGCAGCCGCGCCGGCTGTGTAGGCTTTGAGTGCCTGAGCTGCGCCATTGACAGCGCCGCCGACCACTTTCACACCACCGACAGCCAGTTTGGCCGAAACCTCACCGACCTTCTGGATGCCGTTGGCGACCGGAGCCAGCTTGTCCAGAACCGCCTGAACCTTTTCCTTGACCGCGGTGAAGGCCGTGCCGATGACCGAAACCGATTTGCTTTCTTCCTTCAAGCCACTTAGCTTGGATTTCGTTGTTTCCAGTTCGCGCTGGAAAGCACGGTACTGTTCCGGATTAATCGTCCCAGCGGCGAACTGCGCTTTGACCTGAGCTTGAGCAGCCTTCAAAGCATCGAGCTTTTCCTTGGTCGCCGCGATTTCTTCCTTGAGGAGCTGGCTCTTTTGTGCGGTCAGAGTGATATTGTTGGGGTCCAGTTTCAAAGCCTTTTCCACGGCAGTCAGTTCGCTTTGTAGACTCTTGGCGGTGGAGTTGACGTTTTTCAGGGCTTTGTCGAGCGGTGCGGTATTGCCATTGATCTCGACGGTGATGCCCTTGATGCCTTTGGCCATACCGCTCACCTCCTTCTGCGTCGGCCGTGTCGTTCGCGTAGTGCCCCTCGATCCGGGTATGTCTGGTCCATGATCCAGCACTGCTCCAGATGTTTTCGACCTTCTTCGGTCTGTCCCAGCAGAAACAAGTAAGCGTCCCGGCGAAAGCCGAGATACTCATCCAAGGGTAGGTTACCGATTTGATGGAAATTCAGGCCGGTATGGTCATGGACCAGTCGTTCCCACTGTGTCAGGCACCGGTAATGCTGTTCAGTTCCGGTGTCGGGGATTGAGGGGATTTGGAGTTTGGGTCCGACACAACCCCGCTGATGAAGGCCATGTAGGCTTGAAAGAAGGTCTGAACATCCTCGATATCGAAGAGCTCAGCCAGATACTCATGCGTGATTTCGGTGTGTTCCAGATTGTTTGAGAGGACGATGGCGATCAGGCCATAGATCTCATCGAGCTGCCCAGCATCGTCCGTGATCTGTCCGGACAGCCGATCACGCAGCCCCATCAGCGCGTCAAACACTCGTTTGGTGGGCATACGCACCCGGATCCGCTGATTGTCGATCAGGTTGACAGCCAGAAAACGCTTGGCTGATTGTGTAAAGTCCAGCACGGATCAGTCCTCCTTACGCCTTGGCTACAACCGTAGCCTTGCCGGCCGCCTGACAGAGCTTGCCGCCGTCGATTTCGGCGATTGCGATCTCTTGTCCGGTTGTTGCCGTTATCTCCGAAATGCCATCCCAGGCAGTCCAGCCGGTGGACAGGTCATCGTTGAAGGTTGGCAGGGTCAGGCTGGCTCCGGTCTTGTAGACATAGGTGTTGGTATAATCCAACGCCGGTACGACCGAAATAGCTGTCTTGCCTGTAGTAGCACCGGCGATGGACGTGACGGTCAGAGCGACCAGACCGGCGATGTCCTCTTCGAACAGCACGAGCGTGCCCTCAGAATCGTGCGGTACTGCAATGAACTCGGCATCGATGACGGTTTCCTTGTCTTTTGCAAATGACAACGCCAGTTCACCCTGATTACCGCCGACGATCGTCACACGGACATCCCCGTCAGTAGCGTCTTCATGGACGAAGCGAACTACATATCGTTTGCCATCCTGGTTACCCACACCACCGATTTTGACCAGGCGTTTGTTGGTCACGCCGTTTTCCGTGACTCGGGCAGTGGAAACCAGCCGTTTCAAAGTGTCGCCGTTCCAGGTCATAATCCCGCTCTTGAGCGAGACCTCTTCCTTGGTCAGGATCTGTTTTTTCACCAAACCGAGATCGTCCTCGGCGAGGTAGAAGGTCGGTTTATAACTGAGGGTAGCGCCGCCCTGGATATAACCCAGGAGATTGCCGGCGGCTTCGAGAAGGTTATCGGCCGGGATAGCGCCGCTGTATTCTGTGACGTACAGCTTGCCGCTGCCCAGAATGATTTTTTCACCATTGGTCGACATAGCTTTTATTTCCTTTCTGTGATTATGAATTCGTAGACGGTCGAGAACAGCTTCTCGCTCTCAATCCAGTCACGACGGCGGGTGTAATGGATCGGCAAATCGTCAAGGATCCGTTCGATCTTGGCTTCATTTGAAGAATCGCTTGTTTCCGAATAGAATTCGATGCCGATGTTGTGGGTCAGAAGGTTATTCTTCAGGTCAGCACCGCCGATTTCCATATCGTCTGTATAGACGATCGCCGGCAGCGGCATGACCCCAAGAAACCGCTGTTCGCGAACCGGCAGGCCGGTCTGTTCCAATAAAGCTTTAACGTCCAGCATCCTGCACCGCCCTTTCGGATAGTTCCTGCATGCGTCGTTCAGCCAGTTCCTCACCAAAGACGATATGCGGGAAAGCACGAGCACGACCGCCGGCTCGCAGGGCGTGACCATGCTCCAGAAGATGCGTCAGTCTGTAATGTGGACCAAGAACATGCCAAACACGGCTGTGGTTTTGCTTGCTGCCCGTGTTGAGTTTTTTGATCCGGAATGCCTTCACGTATTTTCCGGTAGGCTGCTGGAATGTGACCCGGCGCTTGATCTCGTCGTTGACTTCGTTGGCAACAGTCTCAACCGCCTCGCCGATTTTCTCGGAGATCGTGTCGGAATACGACTGCAGTTCACGTTCAATCGCTGCGGCCAACTGATTAACGTCCATGGTGCATCACCGCCCTTAGCTTCAATGACCGGTTTTGGTACATGAAGTTGTCGATGCTTTTCACATCATAACGATTGCCACGGAACAGGATCCGGGTTGTCTGCGGGACTAAAGCGGCCAGCGCTGCGGTATAGCGCACAACGAAATCTACGCTGTTCTGAGCCTGTTCTGCCGATGCTGCCCAGTATTCGTTGCCGGACAGGCCATTGACCTGAGCCTGACAGGTGACCAGCTCGGACCAGGTCTCGTTAGCGTCCATGATCTGAATGATGATGCTATGTCGAAGTTTTCCTGCTTCCATCTCAGAACACCTCCACGCGATAAGGTGCCAACAATGAGTGGACAGAAAAGTCGATCACGCTATTTGCAGTACCGGTCGCCTCGCGGTTTTCGTACCAGTGCCCGATCAGCAGGAGCATCGCCAGTCTAATAGAAACAGGCAGTTCCTCATAGCCGGCAACGAACCGGATCCGGATCGGCGAAGAAGGAAGCGGAGTGAACACTGGCCAAGACATACCAAAAACAGGCATTACCTGGCCAGGTTCACAGTCCACATCCACAAGATAGACCGAAGGCGAAAGAATCGTCTCAACATCCACGCTGTCCTTGTAGCCGATCTCGGTCACGCTTTGAAGCGGTGGGCATGGTAGTTCGATTGGGTCAGTACTGAGGAACCGATCCAGATATACCTCCAGCGTCTGCTCCGCCAAGGCTCGGCGCGTGTAGTGTTCGCAATACGACCGCGCGGTCGTGATCAGGGACAACAGCAGATTGTCCTCGACCTCATTCTCCGGAAGACGAAGGTGCTGCCGGACCTCGGCCAGTGTTATCGGTTCAGTTGCGACAGGGGTGATTATTCTAACCATCAGGCGAGCACCTTCCTTTCTTCGCGTTTACGTTGCGTCAGCCATCAGGCCGGCCGCGATGAGCTTGGCCAGCAGGCTGTTGAAATCTGCGACCACCCCGGCGATCGTGGTCGCTTCGCTGTTGGCCTGAAATGCTGCACGCTTCAATTCAGTGCCGACAAAGGTTAGCTTTCCTCCGGTGGCGATGTCCAGGGTGCCACCGATAACGGTGGTGTCGCCGCCCTGTTCGGTAAAGTTCTTGACGTTACTCATGCTCCGTTACCTCAAGCTTTCATCTGCAGGTACTTGACCGCTTCGGCCAGCACCAGCTTGCCATCCACCCGCTGGGTCGCCCGGAAGCCGACCTGACCAGTGGCAGCAAACAACTCGTTCAGGCGCTGGAAAGACCGGCCCTGACGATCCGCGATCCAATAGTAACCGAAATCACCGAAAGCGATGGTCTTGGCAGTCGACGCGATGGTTGGAACGAAGCTGGAGGTGAGGATCGGGCGATTGAGGATCGTGTCCGGAGTGCCGGCGGTGACTGACGGCTGCCACAGGTACTGTCCGGCGCCATCCTTGAGTTTGCGCACTGCCTTGACCGTGGCGTCGTTCATCAGGAAGGTGGCTCGATTGCGATAGGGCGATTTCAGGCTGTAGAACAGGTCCATGATCTCGTCGATTGTGATCGCCGATGCGCTGGCAGTCGTCACGCCCAGCTGACCACCGCCAGTTGCGGCAAAGATACCGGTGGGTTTACCGGAACCGTCGCCGACGATGAAGGCTTCCTCTTCCTTGGTACCGATGCGACGGGCGAACTCGGTGGCGATGTAGCTTTCCAGATTGAACACACTGTCGTTCAGCAGTTCCTCGGAAACCTTGATCATGGTCGCAAGCTTGTACGCCCCGATCGAGACCTGGCCGAAAGCGTCGTCGGTGTCGGGAATCAGGCCTTCCTCATCGACCCAGGATGCACTGCCCTTGCTGGCGACAACCGGGATTTTCTTGTCACCGCTGGAGGTGGTAATGACCTTGGCCAGCCGGCGGAAGATATTCTCTTCCAGTAGCGATTCCACGAGGGTGCGCTCAAACTCATCCGGAGCCAGGTATCCGCCTTCAGAGTCGGTACCGATCTGCAGGGCATTCTGGACATCAAAGTGGCTCTTATTGCGCATCGCCTTCCAGAACGACTGGCGATACTCATCCGAAGCCCGACCGGTCTTCACTTCGGTGCCGGTGACATTCGGCTGGTTGCGGATCGGGGTGTTAACCGGCTTACTGAGTTCAAGATCCAGCGACTGCTGCCGCTCCAGCCGGTCGATCTCTTTGCCGAGACCAACAATGTCCGCTTCCATCTTGTCGTACACGGCGGTGTCTTCAGCGCTAACCAGACCGTCAGTGCCGCGCTTGCTGTCTAGGAAAGCTTTGGCGGCTTCCCAGGCTTTGGCTCGCTTCTCTCGAAGTTCAAAAATCTTGTTCATGTGTGTTGGCCCTCCTCAAGGCTGAATTAAAAAGAGCCGCTTCTCGAGCGACTCAATCGTGTGGGTGGGTGGTTCTTGGTTTTCTTTCGGTTTGGGATCCGCCGTCCGTTTGGGCAGCTTGTTCAGAAGCGAATTGGTCACGGCCAGATTGCTGAAAAGGATGCCGTCACTTTCCGGTAGTGAATTACCCGCGGTAAACAGGATGCCATCTGCAAAGCCAAGTTCGACCGCCTTTTTCGCATTGAACCAGGACTCCGCGTCCATGAGGTGCGAGATTTTGGCACGTGACAGGCCGGTCTTCAATTCATACGAGTTGATAATGGATTCTTTGACTTCCGACAGCATGGCGATCGCCCGTTCCATCTCGACAGTATCGCCGAATGCGATCGTCATGGGATTGTGAATCATCAGCATGCTGACCGGAGACATCAGGACTTCGCCGCCGGCCATGGCGATCACCGATGCGGCGCTGGCAGCAATGCCGTCGATCTTGACGGTGACCTTGCCGGGGTAGTCCATGAGCATGTTGTAGATTTGACTGGCAGCGAAAACATCGCCACCGGGCGAATTGATCCAGATGGTGATGTCGCCGGAGCCGTTTAGAAGTTCGGACTTGAAGAGCTTCGGGGTCACTTCGTCGCCGTACCATGTTTCCTCGGCGATGGCACCGTCGAGGTAGAGGGTCCGGCCATCTTCGTTTCGGACCCAGTTCCAGAATTTCCTATTCAAGGTGGGGTTCCTCCTTCTTGTGTTTTAGTAGACCCTGCGAAAATTCCTGCGTCCTGAAGTTTGGTCATGTTGCCGTTGATCAGGTACAGGTCGCCGCCGAGTTCGGGTGGGATGGGATTCATGTTTTCCAGTTCCCGGATATCGTTGCTGGACAACCAGCCGTTCTGCCGGCCTGTGGCGTAACCAGTCATCCGGCTCTGGTAGTCACCACGCAGGAGTCCGTCCAGATTGAACTTCACGAAGTACTGCTTCTTTTCAGATGGCAGAAACAGCGCTTTCTGGATTGCCATCTCCCAGCGGATCACCCAGGGGTCGAGCGTGTATTTCACGAATTCCAAGGACTGCTGCTCGATATTGGAAAAGCTCGATTTCTCAAGGTCGGCCAGCATGTGCGGCGGCACTCGGAAGATCCGGGCGATTTCGTTGATCTGGAATTTTCTGGTTTCCAGAAACTGAGCCTGCTCGGGAGGGATCCCAATCGCCTGGAATTTCATCCCCTCCTCTAGCACAGCGACCCGATGGGCGTTTGAACTACCTTGATATACGGCGTTCCAGCTTTCTCGAACTCGTTTCGGATCCTTGACGACACCCGGATGCTCCAGCACGCCGCCGGGGTTGGCTCCATTGGAAAAGAATGATGCGCCGTATTCCTCCGTGGCAATGGCCATGCCAATGGCGTTCTTGGCCATGGCGATTGGGGAATAGCCGATCAGGCCGTCGAAGCCAAGACCGGGGACATGAAGCACCTCTTCACGTCGAAGCAGGTAAACCCCGCGATCGGTCCGGTACTGGTAGATGATCTCACCACTGGCAGCCCGGTCAACTGTCATTTTGTCTGGCAAAAGCGGATAAAGCGACAAGATTTGGCCGCGGCCATCCCGGATGATCTGGGCATAAGCATTGCCCCATAACAAAAGATGACTCATCAGCGTCTCCCGGAACACGAATGAAGTCATCTCAGAGTTGGGCTCGTTATGCAAAAGAAAGTACAGCGGGTGCTCCAGTGCTTTTTCCTTACCGCGGTCGGTGTAGCGAAAAGTATGCAGCGGCAAGCTGGCAATGGTTTCTGCCAGGATCCTGACGCAGGCGTAGACGGCCGTTGTCTGCAGTGCATTACGTTCATTGACGGTCTTGCCGCTGGTGGTGCTGCCAAAGAAGAAGTCGTAAGTACTCCCCGGCAGCGTGTTCTTCGGCTTGTCTCGAGCCTTGAATATGCGGTCCAACAGTGCCATGGAATGCCTCCTGTAAAAAATAATCGAAAATTGGAAAATATGGCTTATAGACTATGGATTAACAGGACACCGTTACATAAACTATCGATTGAAAGGCAGGTGCCCTATGACCAAGCTTGTTGTTCTCTGGAATTTCCTCTGGTGGAAGTATCACATCGCTCACGCTCGCAAGCACGATGCGAGAATCGATCAAATCTACCCCAACTGGCGGGTTAAGGTTGATGAAACCCTTGCTTCAGAAAAACAGTAGGCCGCGCTCGTCATAGATGGACCCACCTGTTCCTCCGCCATTCCGGATTGCCCGGTCCAGCGCCATAATCGTAGCCACCGCCCCGTCGATCCGTTCGGTTGATTTCTCTTTATCTGGTTTGATATTGCCGGCCGGGTCGGTGCGGACGAAGATGTTATCCATCATCCAGCGCAGGACCGGGTGTCCGTTATGGGCGAGTTTGCCCTCGAGTGTCAGTTTCATCAGTTCCTTGGTCGGCGGTGACATGTCCTTGAAACCCTGACCGAACGGAACGACGGTGAATCCGAGTCCTTCGAGGTTCTGCACCATCTGGACTGCACCCCATCGGTCAAATGCGATCTCACGGATGTTGTAGCGTTTGCCCAACTCCTCGATAAATCGTTCGATGAATCCGTAGTGAACGACGTTGCCTTCGGTCGTTTGCAGGTGACCTTGTCGTTGCCATAGATCGTATGGAACATGATCGCGGCGCACACGAAGGTCGATATTGTCCTCCGGCATCCAGAAAAATGGAAGGACACTGTACAGGTCGTCCTCATCGATCGGAGGAAAGACGAGGACAAATGCTGTAATGTCGGTCGTGGACGAAAGGTCCAGACCACCATAACAGATCCGGCTTTCCAAGCTTGCAGCATCAACCGGAAATGCACAGGCATCCCACTTGAGCATCGGCATCCAGCGTACTGACTGCTTAACCCACTGGTTCAGGCGCAGCTGACGAAAGCTATTCTCTTCAGCAGGGTTTTGCTTCGCGGATTCGCAGGCAGCTTCTACCTTGTCGATACTGACCGTGATGCCCAGAGACGGGTTTGCTTTCTTCCACACCTTGGGATCAGTCCAATCATCATCCTCCTTCGCGCCATAAATCACCGGATAAAATGTGGCATCGTGCTTTCGGCCTTCTAGGATATCCAGCGCCTTCTGATGTGTCTCATAACAGATGCTATTCGTATCCGAGCCGGCCGTGGTGATTAGAAAATATAACGGCTGCATCCTAGCATCACCGGAGCCTTTGGTCATGACATCGAATAGTTTCCGGTTTGGCTGGGTATGAAGCTCGTCGAATACAACGCCATGAATATTGAATCCATGCTTGGAGTAGGCTTCTGCAGACAACACCTGGTAGAAGCTGTTGGTCGGTAGGTAGATCAGTCGTTTGGTGGATGCCAGCAGTTTGACGCGCCGGTTCAAAGCCGGACACATCCGGACCATATCAGCTGCCACCTCAAATACAATCGACGCCTGCTGTCGGTCGGCCGCACAGCCATAGACCTCGGCACGTTCTTCCCCATCGCCACAAGTCAGAAGAAGCGCGATGGCGGCAGCAAGTTCGCTTTTGCCCATCTTCTTCGGGATTTCAACATAGGCAGTATTGAACTGACGGTATCCATTGGGCTTCAGGATACCAAACACGTCGCGGATGATCTGTTCCTGCCAGTCGATCAGTTCAAAAGGCTTGCCAGCCCATGAGCCCTTCGTGTGGGATAGCGCTTCTATGAACGAAACGGCATAGTCGGCGGCTCTCTTATCATAGTGTGAGTCCGAAGCCATAAACGGTGTCGGATTGTATTTCTTGAGCTTTCGTATGACTTCTTCCCCCTTTCTGAATTCATGCCACAAAAAAGGACCCCATGTTAGGAGTCCTTGGTGTGTAAAGGTTTGGTTTACTTCAGTTGTACTTGGCCAGGATCTTAGCCAGAACCTCGCGGTCAGCATCCGTTTGAGGTTCCAGATCCCAGCCTCGGTCGTAGTTCAGGATCTCGCGCCCGTCGCGTTTGACGGTCAGTTTGGAAATTCGGCCCTCATCTATGCCGTAAATTGAAGGCTCATCGTAGTTCTTGACCCAGTATTCGCAGTTGTCGATTTTTCCGTTTTTCCACATTTTCGAGTCCTCCTTGCTTTGGTTAGTGTATATATCACTCTACGCAAGGCTAATAGCAATCAGATTCTGCTTGAATTACTACACAAATATTGAGCCAGAAAATGTACTATTATGGCTCTGTATCTCCGTACAGAATGAACCGAATGTACTCCCCACGGCTCTCTTCAATGAAGATCACCAGCTCATGAAGGTCCTGGTCAAATGCCAAACGCTGGACGCGGGCGGCATCCATCATGTTGGTAGCACCGCTGTCGCGGATCGCCATGATCTGAGCTCTGATTTTGTCAGTCACCGCTGTCACCCCCGATCTTGATCACTTCGTCCTCGCCAAAAACCACGCCAAGACTCGATCCTCGGTCCCAGGAGCAGAAAACGGTGCCAACATCGTCAACAAATTCCACAGTCCCGCGATCGCCCGGCTGCAGCTTGGAATACGGATCGTTCATCCGGACCAGTTCCACACGCGTGCCGGCCGGGAATCGCAGCCGTATACTTTCAACAACCGCCTTGGATGGCAGCTTATTCATGATCATTGACCTCCTCTGCTCGGGGAGCCACTTTAAAGGCTGAGTTACCGGAAAGGTTTCGAAGCAGGATTTTGCGTGCCGCTTTGTAGTCATCCCCGACAAATCCAAGCCGGATGAGAAACACGCGGAAGGCAAACTTTTCGTTGTCGACCGGATGCTCTTTGGCCGTGACCCGCTGCTGCTTTTTTACCGTTGCATAGAGTGCGCCAATGAAGCGAGCGTAAGCGGCCACTTCCTCACCGGGTGTACCGAAAGCAAACCAGGGGAAGCGCAGCGTCGTTTTTGTCCGCTCGATCGGCAAAGCATCAATCCCGAGCGCCTTTTTAATCAGGCTGGCCTTGCTGGCGATCAGCTTTTCCAGATTGGCAATGTTTTCTTCCGTGAACCCTTCAAGCGGCATCTCAATGGTCAGGGTGTCCGATTCTTCCGGAGTGTAATCATCTGCTTGCATGCCATTTTCTCCTTGCCAATCCTCGCGGCGCTTTCTGCCAAGCCCCAGTTCCTCCTCTTCGGTCATTTGCAGATCCTCAAAGTCTGGAATGTCGTCGCCACCGTAGGGTCCTTGGTTTGAGTAGTCAGGAATGTTTTCGTTGTCGAGACTCATGCGGCGCATTTCGCGTTCTGCCCAAGTCTCTGCCTCAAGATGCTCAACGTTTGATGCTTTGAAGCCGTGCTTGGCATATAGAATGGTTACCAGGTCGAGGTCGCCCGGCCCATCCATATTTCCGTTCTTGTCGATGCGGTAGTCGCCAACTTGAAAGGCGAAGGTCGGAGCACCGAGGTATTTGGTTGGTGCGTTCAGTTCTTGGCTGATGGCAGCCACCAGCTTTTTGCGTTCTGTTCCGTTGATGTTGTAGAAAATCTTCATGTCGGTTGCCTCCTAAGCTTGATTTGGTATGTACATCTATCACTCTGAAGCGTTAGGATAGCAACATGATTCACACGACAATTGCCGACAATACTCAACAAACATTGCAGGGATCATCTGTGTGAATAACACAATATGTTTATGCTTGAATCTGTTCCACCACATCGGCGAATCGCAGCTGTTTACCATCTCTAATCAGATAAACGGATTCGTTCGACCCGAACTGCTCAATGGCTCTTTTCACAATTACGTCGCAGTACTTTTCATCCAGCTCAACCATGAAGCAAACCCGTTCGGTCTGCTCACAAGCGATGAGTGTGCTGCCAGAACCACCAAACGGATCTAAAACGATACTGCCGGTCATGCTGGAGTTGAGCACCGGGTAGGCGATCAGCTGAACCGGTTTCATCGTGGGGTGATC
>CAZDPQ010000037.1:0-19662 GCA_964507305.1 uncultured Oscillospiraceae bacterium | reverse complement strand
AGCCGCCTTGCCGGCGGCATCGGCACACGCGGCCCCGGCGAAAGCAAGCTGGAGTCGGACAGGCGTCATATCAAGACGAGGATCGACCATCTCAAGAAGCAGCTCGGGGAGACCGGCACGCGCAGGGACCGGATCCGGGAGCACCGCAGGAGCCGGGACGCGGTCATCGTAGCCGTCGCCGGATATACGAACGCCGGCAAATCCACGCTGATCAACACCCTCTGCCGCTCCGACCTCTACGTCGAGGACCAGCTGTTCGCGACGCTTGACGCGACCGCCCGGCGCCTGCCGTCCCCGGACGGCTCCGACGTCATCCTGGTCGACACCGTCGGCTTCATCCGCAAGCTTCCGCACCATCTGATCGAAGCGTTCAACTCGACCCTGGAGGAGCTGACCGAAGCCGACATCATCCTGCATGTGGTCGACGCCTCCGATCCCGACATGCTCCGGCACATGGAGATCGCCGAAGAGCTTTTCGTAAAATTGAAGGCATCCGACAAGCCGCGCATCACGGTGTTCAACAAGATCGACCGCAAGGCTTTCGACAGCCTTCCGTACAACCCGTCATTCAACAAGAAAGACGGCACCGTCATCCCGGTGTCGGCCCTGACGGGCGAGGGCATCGGCTTTTTGACCGAAGAGCTCCGCCTGCAGGCCCGAATGCAGAAAGTCCGGATCCCCGGAAAATATGGAGGAAGCGAATGTTTGACGATCTGAGAAACAAAAAGGCGTTCATCTGCGACATGGACGGCGTGATCTACCACGGGAACAATCTGCTGCAGGGCGCGGAATCGTTCGTGCGGTGGCTCGATGAGGAGAAAAAGGAATTCATTTTCCTTACCAACAGCTCCGAACGCTCTCCCGCGGAGCTTTGCCAGAAGCTCCGGCGCATGGGGCTCGATGTCCCGGCGGAGCGATTCTACACGAGCGCGCTCGCGACGGCGAGTTTTCTGGACAGCCAGATGCCGGGCGGCAGCGCCTATGTGATCGGGGAGGCCGGGATCATCAACGCGCTGTACGACGCCGGCTACGCCATGAATGATGTCAATCCGGATTATGTGGTGGTCGGCGAGTCGCGGACCTATTCGATCGAGAAGATCGAAAAGGCGGTCCAGCTGGTGCTGAAGGGTGCGCGGCTCATCGGGACGAATCCGGACCTGACCGGCCCCTCCGAGAAGGGCATCGTACCGGCCACCCGGGCGCTGATCGCCCCGATCGAGATGGCGACCGGCCGCCAGGCTTATTTCATCGGCAAACCGAATCCGCTGATCATGAAGACGGCGAAGCAGAAGCTCGGCGTCCACAGCGCCGAGATCGCCATCATCGGCGACCGCATGGACACGGACATCATCGCGGGGATCGAGTCGGGCATGGATACGGTGCTGGTGCTCAGCGGCGTGACGTCGGAGCAGACCATGGGCGAGTTCCCGTACCGGCCGAAATACTGTTTTGCCGGAGTCGGCGAAATGGTTGAAAAGTTCGGCGCGAGAGGGTAAAATAGCGGTGCCGGATTTTCGGCCGGCAGGCGGAAACAGCGTTCGGGACGGGGGAGTGCAGATGTCAGGTCATTCGAAGTGGTCCAATATCAAGGTCAAGAAGGGAAAGGCGGATGCGGCGAAAGGGTCCGTGTTCACCAAGCTCGGCCGCGAGATCGCGATCGCCGTCAAGAGCGGCGGCCCGGACCCGTCGGGCAATTCACGGCTCAAGGACGTGATCGCGAAGGCCAAGGCGGCCAATATGCCGAATGACAACATCATGCGGAGCATCAAGAAGGCTTCGGGTTCCGCCGATTCGGACAATTACGAGGAAGTCCGCTACGAGGGGTACGGGACCGGCGGCGTCGCGGTCATCGTCAACACCCTCACCGACAACCGCAACCGGACGGCGGGCGATGTCCGCCATACCTTCGACAAGCACGGCGGCAACATGGGCACGACCGGGTGCGTTTCTTTCATGTTCGAGGAGAAGGGCACCATCATCATTTCCCGGGAGGATTTCCCGGACGAGGACCGGCTGCTGTCGGATGCCCTCGACGCGGGGGCGGAGGACATGCGGACCGAAGAGGAAGTATTCGAGATCACGACGGCTCCCGCCGATTATTATGCGGTCAAGGACGCGCTGGAGTCCAAGGGGTACGCGTTTCTCGACGCGTCGCTCGGCCTGGTGCCCAATACCTGGACCAGCCTGGCCGACGAGGAAGCCAGGGCGAAGCTGACCCGCCTCATCGACGCCCTCGAAGAGAACGACGACGTCCAGGAAGTCTACCACAACTGCGAGATGTGATCCGCACGGCCGCCGCACGGGTGTTTCCGGTGCCTGAAAAGGTGTACAGGATGGCTTTTTTCAAGGGCTTTTCCTCCCGGACGACCGGCGCTTCCCGGTACCCCGGAGTGTGAAAACCAGCCGGTATGCCGCGTCGATCCAGCGCTCCGGCAGAAGCCCGAGCGCGGCGAGGAGTTTTCCGGTGCCGACCCGGTAGCGCAGCCGCGGATTTTTCGCTTCGAGTGCTTTTTCAACGGTGCGCGCCAGCCGCGCGGGGTCGTTCGGGCGGGACAGCTCGTGCGTCATCAGGGGCTTCATCCGGATCAGCAGGTCCCTGAAATGGTCCGTGCCGCGGACCGCCTGCTCGTAATCATCGCGGATCCGGCCGGTCATGGCGCCCCGGAAGGAACCCGGCTGGATCTTGACGACACGGATGCCCAGGAACATCAGCTCGCGGCGCAGGCTGTCGCTGTAGGCTTCTACGGCGCGCTTGGACAGGAAATACGGCGAGGCAAACGGCTGCGGCGTCATCCAGCCGGCTTCGGATGAGCCATTGAGGATGCGCCCGCCCGGCTGCCGGAGCATGCCAAAGAAGATCCGGTTGACGCGAACCATGCCCATCACGTTGATGTCGAGGATCTTTTCGGTGACCGGGATAATGTCCCCTTCGACCGCGGATAAGAAGGCGGTCAGTCCGGCGAAGTTGACAATGGCGTCAAGGATGTCGGTGCGCGATGCGACGATCCGCTTTGCCGCTTCCACGTCCGCGGGATCCGACAGATCGCAGCGGATCGGGATCACGTTCGGGAGAGCGCCGAGTTCGGCAAGCTTCTCCCCGCTGGTGCCGGCCGCGAACACCGTCCAGCGGCCGCCGTCCGACAGCCGCCTGACGCATGCCCTGCCGAGATCGCCGGTCGCCCCCGTGAAAAAGACGTATTTCATGAAACGTACCTCACGATTCGTATCATAGCAATTATATCATTCTCTTGTTCCCGGAAAGAGCCGGTTTCAGAACAATCCGTTTCATTTGTCAGGCTGCCGATGAAACAATCACAGGAGCCTTTCTTGTAATCGAATACAGGGAAGTATACAATAGTCATCAGTGACAGAGTCTTCCTGTCGAACTCCTCTCAGGCGGTATCGGCCGCAATTCCTTCCGGAGGACCCGATGAAACGACAAGCCGGAATATGGATTTCCATTGCAATAACGCTTTGTCTTTTATCTCTTACAGGATGTGCATCCATGGACCGGCTCTTCCGGAAACCGTCTTCCACTCCGCTCCCGACTGAAACGACCCCTCCCACACCGACACCGGATCCCGATGAGGGTGTCCGTGTCATGACGATCACGTTTGATGACGGTACCAGCTATTGCGGACAAATCAAGGATAACAATTTCAACGGATACGGTAAAATGACCTATTCGACAGGGAATTGGTATGCCGGGATGTGGGAAAACGGAATCAAGCAAGGTCAGGGTGTCTATTCCTGGCCGAACGGTGATATGTATTACGGGATGTCGGACAAAGACCTTCCGAATGGAATCGGCATTCTTGTCGGCAAGGCTGGAATCATCTATATCGGAATGTGGGCGGATGCGAAAACAAGCGGTGCGGGAACCATGATCGATACGGTCAGCGGCAGCTGTTACTACAGTGCAGGAAACAGCGGGGAGTCTTCCGAGGACTATTACGAGTGGCAGATCAAAGACACTTCAGAGCTGCCGAGGGTGAAAACGCAAAACGGTGTGGGCATGTATCTTGATGAGGACGGCAATATCTATGCCGGGACATGGCGGAATGGCCGGCAGGAAGGTCAGGGAACCATTGTCTGGGCCGACTCGGATATCTATTCCGGTACCTGGGTGAATGGAAAGCCCGAAGGATACGGAATCGGCTATCATGCCGGCATGATCGTTTACGACGGAATGTGGGTCAACGGATGCAAAGAAGGTAAAGGCACCAGTTTCGGAGCGGATGGTTCCTTTTATACAGGAGACTGGGTCGCGGATGACAGGGAAGGAAACGGGACGCAATATTATGCCGACGGCAGCTTTTTCCGAGGACGATATGAAGACAATCAGGTAAACGGTACAGGCGTACTGTTCACGCCCGAAGGCGCAAAATGGGAAGGCAGTTTCTACGGCGGGAATCTGGATGGATCCTATACGATAACGATGCCGGACGGAACTGTCTGGATATACCAGTTTCAGGATAATGAGCTGGTAAATTCGTTTATCAAGGACGATCCTCAATACTGAAATCTGTTTTTATTCGTATCCAATTGTTCATAGATCCTTTGCAATTCATCCGAAAAAGTTCAGAATTTCGTTCAAGAAAGCGCGTTATAATGAGGGTGAAAATCAAAGTCAGTTAAAGTCAAATAAAGCCGGATGCGGCAGGGGGCGGGGTGAAACCGATGGACCAGGAGAAATATACGCAGAAAAGCCAGGAGGCGATCGAGCAGGCGCAGCGCGCCGCGATCAAGGATGGAAATCCCGAGGTCACGGACATGCATCTGCTCGGCGCGCTGATCAGCGACGGGGAGGGGCTTGTCACGCAGGTCCTCGCGACCATGAATGCCGACCTGCCCGCGCTTCGCTACCAGGTCCGCACCCGGCTGGAACGACTTCCGAAACAAACCGGCAACAGCACGACGTTTCCGAGCAATGTCTTTTCACGGATCGTGCTCAAGGCGGAAGATGAAGCCAAAGCCATGGGCGACGAATACATTTCGGTGGAGCACCTGTTCCTGTCGATCCTGAAGGAACGCGGCAGCGATACCCAGGCACTGCTGCGCTCGGGCAACGTGACAGCGGAAGCGTTTCTAGAACAACTCAGGAAGGTGAGGGGGTCGCGAAAAGTGACCAGCGACAATCCGGAGGACAGCAGCAACCTTCTGCAGAAGTACGGGCTCGACCTGACCGCGCAGGCCCGGCAGGGCAGGATCGATCCCGTGATCGGGCGTGACGACGAGATCCGCAACTGCCAGCGGATCCTCACGCGCCGGAAGAAAAACAATCCCGTACTGATCGGCGAGCCCGGCGTCGGCAAGACCGCCGTCGTGGAGGGGCTGGCGCAGCGGATCGTCAACAACGACGTACCGGAGCCGCTCAAGGGCAAGACGATCTGGGCGATGGATATGGGGTCGATGGTTGCGGGCGCGAAATTCCGCGGCGAATTCGAGGAGCGGCTGAAGAACGTGCTGAAGGAAGTGGCGGACTCTGACGGGCAGATCATCATGTTCATCGACGAGATCCACACCATCGTCGGCGCAGGCAAGGCCGAAGGCTCGCTGGACGCGTCCAACATGATGAAGCCCATGCTGGCGCGCGGAGAGATCAAGGTCATCGGCGCGACGACCCTGAATGAGTACCGCAATTCGATCGAGAAGGACGGGGCGCTGGACCGACGTTTCCAGGAGGTCATGGTCAACGAGCCTTCTTATGAGGACAGCATCTCGATCCTGCGCGGCATCAAGGACAAATATGAGATCCACCACGGCATCCGCATTTCCGACAACGCGATCGTGGCGGCGGTCAACCTGTCAAGCCGCTACATTTCGGACCGCTTTCTGCCGGACAAGGCGATCGACCTGATGGACGAGGCTGCGGCAATGGTCCGCACCGAGATCGATACGATGCCGCCGGAGCTGGATTCGATGAAGCGGCGGCTCCTGCAGGACCAGATCGAGATCGCGGCGCTGCGGAAGGAAGACGACGATGTGTCGAAAGGCCGCCTGTCGCAGCTCGAAAAGGAAACGGTAAACCTGAAGGCGTCCTACGACCAGCTGTTCGCGAAATGGCAGGCCGGCAAGGGGAGCCTGAATGCCGTCAAGGAGCTCAAGACGAAGATCGACGAGGTGCGGACCCGGATCTCGGAGGCGGAGCGCCATTACGATTTCGAGACGCTGTCCCAGCTCAAGTACGGCGAGCTCGAGAAGCTGCAGCGCGAGCTTGCGGAAGCCAACGCGCGGAGCGAAGCCGGCGGGTCCGACCTCAAGGAGGAAGTGACCGAGGAGGATATCGCGGAAGTCGTGTCCAAATGGACCGGCATCCCGGTCAGCAAGCTGGTTGAAAGCGAGCGGCGCAAGGTCCTGAGCCTGGGCGACAAGCTGCATGAGCGGGTCATAGGGCAGGACGAGGCGGTGCAGGCCGTGACGGATGCCATCATCCGCGCACGCTCCGGCCTCAAGGACAGGAACAGGCCGATCGGCTCGTTCATTTTCCTCGGCCCGACCGGCGTCGGCAAGACCGAGCTGGCGAAGGCCCTGACCCGGGCGCTGTTTGATGATGAGAAAAACATGATCCGCATTGACATGTCGGAATATATGGAAAAATATACCGTGTCCAGGCTGATCGGCGCCGCACCCGGCTATGTCGGCTACGAGGAGGGCGGCCAGCTGACGGAAGCCGTGCGGAGGCATCCGTATTCGGTGATCCTGTTCGACGAGATCGAGAAAGCCCATCCGGATGTCTTCAACATCCTGCTGCAGGTGCTCGACGACGGCCGTCTGACCGACAGCCAGGGCCGGACGGTCGATTTCAAGAACACGGCGGTCATCATGACGTCGAACATCGGATCGCAGGAGCTGATCGAAGGCGTCGATGAAAATGGAGGCATCCGCGAAGAGACGCGCGAAAGCGTCGAGCGGGAGATGCGCATGCGTTTCCGGCCGGAGTTCCTCAACAGGATCGACGCGATCGTCATGTTCCATCCGCTGAAGAGGGAGCAGGTCGAGCAGATCATCGGCCTTCAGATCCGCGAACTGCAGGACCGCCTCGCCGACCGGCAGATCACGCTGTCCCTCACTCCGGAAGCCCGGGATCTCGTGCTGCGGCGCAGCTATTCCGTCCAGTACGGAGCGCGGCCCGTCAAACGCTTCCTCCAGTCGGCGCTCGAGACGAAGCTCGGCCGGGCGATCATCGAAGGGAGCGTGCCGGACCACACGCACGTCACCATCGGTACGGACGGGCACGACGAACTGGC
Source organism: uncultured Oscillospiraceae bacterium (assembly GCA_964507305.1). GTDB lineage: Bacteria > Bacillota > Clostridia > Saccharofermentanales > UBA5734 > JAQVYV01. The sequence goes on along the minus strand of CAZDPQ010000037.1, from coordinate 12,412 downwards.
GATCCGGACCGGAAGCGGGCCCGGATCCTTATCTTGATGCGATCAGAATGATCAGCATGCAGGTTCCGGCAAGCACCAGCGGGATCCCGACGACGATCAGGAGAACGATCCCCGTGATCATCCAGGCGCTCTTCTTTTTCCTGCCGGGACCGGCGTCCTGCTGCCCCTCCGCGGGGGTTCCCGGTTCTGCCGCGGCCGGCTGCTCAGCCGGTCCGACGAATTCCGGCGTGTTCCGGACATACTCGACCGGCGGTTCCTTTTTTTCGCTGGTATCGTCGTTCATTTACGTTTTCCTTTCTTCCGCCACAGAAGTTTTGCGGATCGCGGATCGGCCGCGCAGAAGGCGGCGCATCCAATAATCCCGGTTGACAAACAGGAGGCAGGCGACGCACAGGATCTGGTACAGAGAGATCCCCCAGACCGGCGCGTCGGTCACGCGGATAAACTCGATGAAAAACCGGAAGATGAAATAGGCGTTCAGCAGATAGCGGAAAAGGATGCCCGGCCGCAGTTCCCGGGTCTTTTTGAGATACAGGAAAACGGCAAACATCCCGAGGTCGAATATCATCTCGTAGATCTGGGTCGGCCAGCGGTACAGGCCGTCGCCGAAATCGATGCCGAGAAACCGCGGGGCTTCGATCCCGTAACAGCATCCGCTCATGAGGCAGCCGATGCGGCCGACAGCCATGCCGAGCGCGGCGGGCGCCGCGATGTCATTGCCCGTCCGGACCGTCAGTTTCAGCTTCTTTTTCACGAAAAGGACGGACAGATAGCCGCCGATCAGGCCTCCGACGATCGTCCGCCCCGAAAGCAGAAGGCTGATGTTGTCGGGGTACCGGAACAGGATCCGGTAATTCCAGAGAAGGACCGGCAGCTTTGCCCCGACGATCCCGCCCGGCAGAGCGAAAACGATGATCAGGGCCCGGTCCGCCGCCGTATCCCGGTCCGTCTTTGTGGCTGTCAACCGGAAACACAGGTACCCGGCCGCGAAGGCGAGCGCCATGAACAGGGCATAGCTCGGGATCCGCAGCCCCCACAGGTCGATGAAGGGCATAAGGCCCAGGTCGCTGTCGGCGATATGTTCATCGAGCATTTTTGTGGATCCCCCGGATGCCTTTGCCGATCCTGCAGCAATTGCTGTTGCAGATCACACAGTCGTACAGCTTCTGGGCGGAGCAGAACCCGAGCGCGGCGGCCGTCTGCATGATCCCCAGGATGATCGCCAGGATCAGGGCGAACAGCGGCGATACGAAATAGTAGAAAAGCAGGATCAGGATGCAGAAGGACACCGCGACGAGATGGGCGAACCGCATGCCGTACAGGTTGATGTATTCCTCTTCCGTGCGGATCTTCTTCGCGGCCGTATGGTCGAACAGCACCACCAGCGGAGCGCGGTCCACACCGGTGGCCGCGGACACCGCGGTGATGGCGAGCACCAGGAAGATCGGGATCGGGCTCAGGAAAACGACCGTGGTCCAGACGAGCGCGGCGATGACCGTTTTACAGAACACGACCGACTGCCGGAAAACCTTCACCATTTTGATCATGATGCGACCTCACTTTCTGAGCTTCGGGAAAAAAGAGCCCGTTACAGACCGGTACCGGATAAAATCATCCTGAAAGGCGGCGAGAAGCATGTCGTCTTCCTGCCTGGCGCGGTAGACCATGAAAGGGGTGAAGATCAGGGCGACCGACAGGAGGATCACGATGTTGAAAAAAAGGAGCGAAAACCCGACCAGCATCAGGATCGTCGATGCATATAGGGGATGCCGGACATACTTGTAAATCCCGTCCGTGATGAGCGTATGGCCTTCGTAGATATGGATCTGGTTGCCCCAGTTGCCGCCGAGCTTCAGCCGTCCCGCAATGTTGACGGCCGTGCCGGCCGCGATGAGGACCGTCCCCGCGAGGGCTGCCGGGACCGCAGCCGCGTCTCCGGCCGGCAGCCGGCCGGTACCGGTGGCGGCCAGCACCGTCATCGCCAGAAAAAAAGCCATCATGGATCCGGTGTCCACCACGGACTTCCTGGTCTTCCGGACGACACCCCGCGCTGAAAAGTAAAAATCCAGCGCGATCGCGGACAGCAAAATCCACAGGCAAACGGCGGATATGATATAGAGGATCGTGATGGTCATCCCGGCCGCCCCCCATCTCCCGCAACGCGGTCCGTCAGGCTTTCCGGCCTTCCCGGTGAATGATATTATACGCTGAAAAGGGGATCCTTTTCAGGTCTTCCGTAATGACATGGACGCATTCTTTCTGCATCGACTTCAGGTCGAAATTATAGCGGTCCACAAAGGAGGAGACGGTGATCCGGAATGTGTTCTCATTCAGGTAGCGGACACGGGACTCCCGGTCCCAGGCCAGATACCCTTTCGGCACGATGCGGTTGAAATCATTCAGGAAATCAAGGCATTTGCAGAATCCGAATTTCGGCTCCTCCCCCTCCGCGAGGATATCCTCGATCGTGAAGAAGAATGTATTGCTGATGTACGGGACGTATTTCTCGATGTTCCGGCTGCGCGTGACCGGCACGAAGCCGCCGCCGCTTTTATACAGGTAGGTGACGGCGACCCGCTCGACGTTGCAAGGCAGCGGGACGAAGTCCGACGCCTTCAGAAGCCCGTTCGACGTTTTATCGATGCGGCGTGTGATGCCGGATACCGTCAGGGAATCGCCGGGGGCGTCCGCATATCCGCCGAAGCGGGCGGCGGGCTGAAAATTGACGCCCCTGACACAGGAGGTTTCGAGTCCGTAGCGGATGATGTCGGAAAGCTCGTCGTCGTTGACGCCTTCGATGACCGTGCAGACCAGCGTGACGGGGATGTTCCGGCGGCTGAGGTTCGCGATCGCGCGCTTTTTGATATCCATCATCTGGCGGCCGCGCATTTTCTCGTACCCATCGTCGCGGAACGTGTCAAACTGCAGATAGATCTCGAACCCTTCGATCAGCGGTGCCAGCGCATCGGCAAAGCTTTCATCCTCCGCGATGCGAATACCGTTCGTGTTCAGCATGACATGCCCGATCGGCTTCGCCTTGCACATCTGTAGGATATCGAGGATGTCCCCGCGCAGGGTCGGCTCGCCGCCGCTGATCTGCAGGATCTCGGCCCGGCCTCCCTCCGATTCGATGAAAAAATCGATCATTGCTTCGACCCGGCGGATATCCGGATCTTCCGGGGGATCTCCGACCGCGGCATAGCACATCGGGCAGGCCATGCTGCACCGCCGGGTCACTTCGATGAGGCCGATGCAGGTGTGCTGCTCGTGGTCGGGGCAAAGGCCGCAGTCATACGGGCATCCGGCCGAGATCCTGGTCTCGCAACGGTGCCGCGTCGAAGGCTTGTCGTAAAGGACTTTTCTGAGGTGATACTGCGCGTCTTCTTCAAGGAGATGCTTCCGGATACCGTGGGCGGGACAGCTTTTAATGACATACACCGAACCGCCTTCGATGACGACCTTACCGTCGACCGGCTTGAGGCAGACATCGCACAGACTTTTCGTCGCCTGAAAATACACATAGCTGTTTTCCATCGCCGTATCCCCCGACATCTCCATTTTAGCACGAATCTACGGCGATACGTATTGACACGGCGGCTCCGAAGGGATAATGTTGATGGAATGGAGCCTGAACGGAGAGGAGGCCGGAGCGTACATGGCGGATACGGATCCCGGTGCGGGAGAGCGCGGCGTCAGGCCGGCTCTGACATGGAAGCAGAACTTCATCCAGTTCATCAAGTTCACGCTGTTTTCCGCTTCGGCCGGACTGCTTCAGATCGTCAGCTTCACGCTGATGTATGAGCTCGCGCATCTGCCGTACTGGCCGTGCTACCTGACCGCCCTGATCCTTTCCGTGGTGTACAATTTCACCGTCAACCGGCGTTTCACGTTCCGTTCGACGGCGAATATCCCGGTGGCCATGCTGAAGATTTTCGGCTATTACGCCGTCTTCACCCCGCTGTCGACCTGGGGCGGGGATCGCCTGACCGTCCTCGGGGCGAACGGCTACCTGGTCCTTGCGGGCTCGATGCTGACGAATTTTGTGACCGAGTATCTTTTTACCCGTTTCATCGTATACCGAAATACCATCAACACGAGACCGGAATGCCTTCCGGACAACCGTGCCGAGACTTGAAGCCGGAGGGGATTTCAGAAATGGCAGCCGCATCCGATCCCGGGAACATCGGGAAGCAGTTCATGATCGATGGCACTTTTGTCAAGGCCGAGCCGTTCGGCTGCGGGCACATCAACGACACCTACGCGTTCACCTGCCGGAGTGGCGGCGGACAGGAGCGCAGGTACATCCTGCAGAGCATCAACACGAGGGTTTTCCGGGATCCCGTCCGCCTGATGGACAATATCCGGAACATCACGGACTATCTCCGGCAGATCATCCTCCGGGACGGGGGCGATCCCGACCGTGAGACGCTCACGCTGATCCCTACCGTTTCGGGAGAGATGTTCCATACGGACGAGCAGGGCGTCTGCTGGCGTGTCTACCATTTCATCGAACGCGCCACGGCGTATCAGAAGGTCGAGAAGCCCGAGCATTTCTACAAGGCGGGAAAAGCGTTCGGAAAGTTCCAGAGACTGCTCCGCGATTATCCGGCCGACACACTGGCCGAGACGATCCCGGATTTCCACAACACCGGAAAGCGGTTCGAGGACCTTCTCGAGGCGGTTAGCGCGGACCGCGCGGGACGGGCGGGGGAAGCCGGAGAGGAGATCGCCTTCGCGATGCGGAGGAGACCGGATGCCATGGTCCTGACGGGGCTGCTCCGCGAAGGGGCGTTCCCCCTGCGCGTGACGCACAATGACACCAAGATCAACAATGTCATGCTCGACGATGCCACGGAAGAGGGGATCTGCGTGATCGACCTTGACACCGTCATGCCGGGCCTTTCGATGTACGATTTCGGCGACAGCATCCGCTTCGGCGCCAGCACGGCGGAGGAGGACGAGCGGGACCTCTCGAAGGTCCGCCTGGACCTGGATCTTTTCGAGGAATTCACGAAGGGATTTCTCGAAGAAGCCGGAGAGAGCCTTACACCTGCGGAGATCGACTACCTGGCGTTCGCGTCGAAGATCATGACATACGAGTGCGGGATCCGCTTTCTGACCGACCACCTGAACGGGGATACCTATTTCAAGATCTCCCGTGAAGGCCACAACCTGGACAGGTGCCGCACGCAGTTCCGGCTCGTCGAGGACATGGAGTCCAAGATGGGTGCCATGCGCGCGATCGTTGACAGATACCGCGGCGGAGAGGCGGGCGGACGATGAGGATCCGTGAGATCACGCTTCCCGTGCGCGGGATCCGGGAGCCGTTCGGGATCCTGCACATGACGGATTCCCACATCACGATGGCCGACAGCCGCGATCGGCTCGAGACCGTGCGGCACGCGGGGGAGCGCAGCCTCGTTTTCGGCCCGGAGGGCGGGGAGGATGTGCTGCGGACATTCCGCGCCATGATCGGCCATGCGGAGCAGCAGCGGCTGGACTGCACGGTCATGACCGGGGACATCATCGATTTTCCTTCCGCGAAAAATCTGGATATCCTGTCCGAAGCGCTTGCCGGGATCCGTGTCCCGTATCTTTATACCGTGGGCAACCATGATTATGAGAATTTCCCGCTGGAGACCGGCAACCCGGAGACGCGGGAGAAGTACCGCGGACGGTTCGACCGTGCGCTGAAGACCGATATTTCGTTTTCGTACCGCGAAGTCGGCGGAGCATATATCGTCGCGATGGACAATTCGCTTTACCGGTTCACCGGGGACCAGGAAGCGCGCCTGTACGCGCTTGCAGAGGAGGGAAAGCCGCTGCTGCTGTTTTTCCATATCCCGCTCTTTGCGCCTTCCCTGTTCGGACCGGTCATGGATTTCTGGCACAGGCCTATCCTGTGCGGATGCCCGGATGTCCTCCTGGAGAACGCCCCGCTGCCGGAGGGGCATCCGCCTGTCCGGCCGGACGCGGCGACCGCGCGAGTGTGCCGGTGGATCGCGGAGCATGACGGGCAGGTCGCGGGGGTGTTCGCCGGACACATCCATTTTCATCATCAGGACCCCCTGACGTCCCGCCTCACGCAATTTTCGGCAGGCGGCGGGTACGCGGGAGACTGCGCGGAAATCCGGTGCGTGCCGGCGTGAGAGGGCTGCAAAAATCCGGGCCGCCCGGGGATGCATCCCCGGAACGGGCCCGGATGTACGTTCGGCCGATGGACAGGAAAATCCAGCCGGCCCTCCCCGGCGGAAGCCGGAGGCCTTATTCGGATTCCTTTTCCTTCTTGGGCTTCTTGACCAGGTCCGGCTGAGGGACGAACGCTTTCGGCGCGGCGGCCGCGGGCTTGGATGTGGTCTTCTTTTTCTTGACTTCCTTCTTGATATCCCTGTTACCCATCAACGATCACTCCTTCCTGATATCCGCCGGCACGGGCTGCCGCCGCGAGCGGCAGGGCCAGTGTACCGATGAACGATAAAATAGTATCATAACCGCCGCCGGTTTGCAATTTCAATCCTGAAGATGGAACGCCTCGTCGATCTCGCGGACTTCGCCGGCGCTGATATGCACGATGCCGCCCAGATTGCCGGCGGACAGGATGGACCGTGCGGTGAATTCGGCGACCTCCAGGCGGTCGAAAGCATTCAGGAGGGTCTGGCCTGTGACGATGATGCAGTCGTTCTCGCACAGGATGGCGGGTGAGCGCGGAGAGATCATGTCGGCGGTCATGCCGGGCTGGAGGAAGCTGCTTCCGAACGGGATCTTCGTGATCTGGCGCAATAGGATGTAGCTTTCGGGGATCGTCCTGGAGTCGAAGGCCGCGCCGGTGACGGCAAAAGCCATCAGATGCGGGGGATGCGCCACGAGGACGGACCGGACGTCCGGATGCTTCCGGTAGATCTCGCTGTGCAGAAGCGCCGAGCGGCTCGGGCTTTTGCCTTTCTCCTTCCGTCCTTCCCGGATCAGGACGAGGTCTTCCGCTTCGAGGTACATGCGGTCCATGCCGAACGGGGTGATCAGAAACGATCCGTCCGACAGGCAGGCGGAATAGGTGCCCTGGGTGCTTGTGAAAAGACCCTGGTCATACGAGCGCCGGATGAGCTTGATCAGGTCACGCCTTGCCGCGCATTCTTCGCTGCTGTGGCTTTCGGGAACGAAATCGGGAAGGTCGACCTGGTTCTTGAGGCGGGAGGTCTCGATCTTCGCTTCGGTCAGAGGCTGGAGAGGGCCCAGCTTCTGCGCGTTGATCTCGAGGAGTGCGCTGGACTCGAGCGTCTCAAACGCCATGAAAGCCTGGAAAATGTCTGCGGCTCCGATCACGACCCCGTGGTTTTCCAGAAGGACGACGGAGAATCCTGCGGCGAATTCGCGGGAAATGTTTTCGCCGAGAGCGGCGCTGCCCGGAACGGCATACGGAGCGATCGATATCTCCCCGCAGATCAGGCGGGTCGTCGGGATCAGGTTGACGTCCGGCAGGCGTCGGACGATGCTGAAAGCGACCAGCGCCGGCGAATGGGCGTGGAGGACGGCGCCGATGTCCGGCCGCTGGCGGTAGACGGACTGGTGGAACGGCAGCTCGACAGATGGCCGGTGACGGCCGGTGACGGTCCCGTCCGGCTTGACGAGCATGATGTCGTCCCGCGTTAGCATTCCCTTGTCGATCCCGCTCGGGGTGATCCATATGTCTCCGTTCCTGTCCCGGATCGACAGGTTGCCGCCGGATGTGGTGGTCATGCCGCGGTAATAGATCCGGTTCATCATCATGACAAGCTGGTCGGCCGGATGAAGCAATTCGAATTTCATGGGAAACTCCTTTTTCCTTTTATTATATCAATTTTTAACAGGTGATGCGGCATCCCTTCACCGGTCCGGGACGAAGCGCGGGAGCAGGGGGGAACGGGAGGTTTTCCGGTGCTCCCGAACGGATTTTTTATGGTAGAATAAACGGGAAATCATCATCGGCGAGGAGTGGAGGGCAGTTCCATGTTCTGTCAGCATTGCGGCAAGGAATCACCGGACAGCGCGGCCTTTTGCAATCAATGCGGAGCGCCGCTGGCCCTGCGCGCAGCGGAAGGCCCAGCCCAGGCGGCCGCCCCGGCAGGGTTTTCCATGAAGATCGGCGATCCCGCCTTCAAGTCGTACCAGAAGAAATCATCGATCTGGTCGTTCCTCTTCGCTGCGATCCTCGCGGTCATCGCGGTCATCGCATTCCCGATTTACGGCAGCCGGAGCGGGGAGATCGACTGGCCTTATTCGCTGTATTACGGCATGGGCATCGGCGGGATGTTCCTCGTCATCGCCCTTCTGCAGTTCCTGAAGCGGAACCTGGAGAAGACCTGGGACGGCACGGTCGCGTCGAAGGACGTATACCGTGAGCGCAACCGCAACAATGACCAGTTCGTGTCGTACGACACAGTCTACCGGATGAAGGTCCGGAAGGACTCGGGCGGGACGAAGACCCACAAGTGGCGCAACACGCCCGGCCTGTACGATTATTATGCGGTCGGCGACCGCGTGCGGCACCACAAGGGATTTTATTATTATGAGAAATACGACAAGTCGCGGGACGCGCAGATCCTGTGCGCGGCCTGCATGACGCTCAACGATATCTCCAGGGATACGTGCTCACGATGCAAATGCCCGTTGCTGAAATAAGGCCCGCGCCGTCCGGGTTCCGTTCTTCCGTGCGCGGACTTTTCCCTGGCCCCCTTCTCCGCGAGATCGGCGCGTTCGCCCTGCCGGTCTTCATCGAGCAGGCTGCGATTTCCATGTCTTCCCTGATCAGCACGATGCTTGTGTCGAGCATCGGGCCGGAGGCCGTTGCGGGCGTGAGCCTTGTCGAATCGCTCAATTTCCTCATCCAGCAGATCTTCCTGTCGCTGGAGATCGGGGCCACCGTGGTCATCGCGCAATATTGCGGGAGAAAAGACATGCGCTCCGCCAGCGAGGCGAGCGTGCAGGCGATGCTGACGTCGCTGGGCATCGCGATGCTGATCAGCATGATCTTGCTGATCTTCCCGGATTTCGTGCTCGGCATCGTGCTCCGCGGGGCCGAGCGCGGGGTGCTGGAAGCCGCGAAGACTTATTTCCTCTGCACGGTGATCTCATTCCCGCTGCTGTCGATCTATGTGATCACGGCGGCATCCCTGCGCGGCAGCGGCAGCCCCGGGCTGTCCGTGATCAGCGTCATCGTCACGAATGGTTCACTTGTGGTGCTCGGCTTGCTTTTCATCCGGATCCTCGGCTTCGGCGTGCTGGGCATCGGCATCGCGCTTATCCTCGCCAGGCTGCTCGGAGCTCTTGCGGGGCTTTTCCTCCTCCGGGTGAAGGGCGGCGCGCTGACGATCGAGCGGTGGATCCCCCGGAAGATCGATTGGAACATCCAGCGGTCCATCCTTTTCATCGGCATCCCTTCCTGCATCGAGAACCTGATTTTCCAGACGGGACGGCTGATCACACAGACCTACACGATCCCGCTCGGCACCTCCGCGATCGCCGTGAACGCGCTGAGCAACTCGATCTGCGGGTTCTACAACATCCCGGGCAACACCGCAGCAAGCATCGCCATCCCGATCGTCGGGAAGTACCTCGGCATGCGCAATCGAAAAGAGGCCTGGAATTCATCCCGGATGATCCTGCTGCTGTCCACCCTTTCGTTCGTGCTGCTGTCCGGCATCCTGTATATCCTGGCCGTGCCCGTAGCCGGGCTTTTCACCCGCGACCGCGAGCTGATCGACGGCATCGTGTATATTTCCAGAAGCAATTTCATCGTCACGCCCATCCTATGGACGATGTCGTTCGTTGCCCCGGCTGTGCTGAGGGCTTCCGGCGATGTGAAATTCACAACGGCGTCAGCGATCCTTTCGATGATCTTTTTCCGGATGACGATCGGCTATCTGCTGGCGATCGTGCTGGGTTTCGGTGTGATCGGGATCTGGACCGGGATGTACGCGGACTGGATGGTGCGGGGGATCCTGTTCGGGATCCGCTATTACCGAAGAAAATGGACGGAACGGACGTTCATACGCGAAAGCGGCTGCGACTGAAGGTTTACAGCGCGGAGGAGCGGCATGGGAGGGAAAAATCATGTTCAAGGATCATTCCGGAAGCATTGCCCATGAAGACGGTAAAGAGCCGGAGCGCAAGGTTTATGTCCTGACCGGCCCGACGGACGAAGAGATCGACGAGGCGGCCGGTATCAGCGGGATCGGGAGCGTTATGATCCGTTCCGCGCTGGATCCGGACAATCTGCCGCGGATCCATTTCAACGAACGGGTCCTGGCTTTTCTCGCTGTGCCCATCCACCGGAAAACCCGGTCGGCCGGAAGGGTGCGGACGATGCCGGTCGGCGTTTTTTTCAGCGGGGCATCCATGATACTCATCAGCGCACAGCAGGTTCCCGAAATCGAAAAAATCGTGCTGGAGGGTTATGAAAAGGGGGTCTGCTACGACACCATTTTCCTGCAGGTGCTTTACCGGAACGCGCTCCTGTACATCCATTTTCTTCGGCATATCGACCGGGAGACGGAACGGCTCGAGAACAGCCTAAGGAAAAAGGTGACCAACAAGGAGATTTTCCAACTGATGGATTATCAGCGGAGCCTGACGGAGATCTCCACCTCCCTGCGGAGCCTGGAACATATTATGGGGCGGATCAAGGAAAACCGGTCCGGCTTCAGCTCGACGGAAATGCTGGAGGATACGGAGGTGGCCGTGCGGCAGGCCACCGTCATGGCGGAGATCTTCGATTCGGATCTGGACGCGCTGATGGACGCGTTCGGATCGGTCCTCTCCAACAACGTCAACCAGATCATGAAGATCCTGACCGCCCTGACGCTCATCATCTCGATCCCGACCATGGTCGCGGGGTTTTACGGCATGAATGTGCGGCTGCCGATGGCGTCCGGCACGAATGCGTTCTGGCTCATCTGCGGCGTGTCCGCGTTCCTGTCGCTGATCACCGGGATCTATTTTTACTATAAAAAGATGCTCTGACGGCTTACCGGGTTCCTACTCGGATCTCTCAGAAGCTCCAGCGGAGCGCGTCGTACATCCGCACGTATTTCGCATATTGCCGGCCGTACACATCCGCCGCCTGCGCGACGGGAAGCGTTTCGCTTTCGGTCCGGATCAGCGCCGCGGCTTCCGGGAGCGACCCCCACATCCCTGCGGTCGTCCCGGCGATCAGCGCCGCGCCGAAGGACCCGCCTTCCGCGCTCCCGTACACCGTACGGACGGGCATGCCCAGCACGTCCGCCATGATCTGCCGCCAGAGCGGGCTCGCGGCGCCGCCGCCGGCGAGGACCGCCTCATCCGCCGCGATGCGCCCGCCGCCCTGCGCCAGCATCAGCTCATAGACCTGGCGCACCGAGAAAGCGACGCCCTCGAGGACCGAGCGGGCGAAATGACCGATTTCGTGGCGGGAGGTCAGGCCGAGGAAGCCTCCTCTGGCCAGCGGATCGTTGACAGGGCAGCGTTCGCCGTTCAGATACGGCAGGAAAATCAGTCCCTCCGCTCCGGACGGAACGGCAGCCGCGGCTTCGTCCAGCAGGGCGAACGCGCTCCGTCCGGTCTGCGCGGCGAGATGCGACTCATGCCTGCCGAGCGCACCGCGGAACCAGTGGTATGAGCCGGCAGCCGACAGCGTCACGCCCATGGCGACAAACGTGCCGGGCAGATTGCCGCGAAAAATCTGCAGGTTTCCGCCCGGGTTGTCCATCCATTCCGACAGGCCCATGGCGACGACGCCGGAGGTCCCGAGCGTCACCGCGATGCGGCCGGGGCCGGTCAGGCCGAGCCCCGTCGTGGAAATCACGGCGTCACCGCCGCCCGCGGCCACCGGGATGCCGGTCGGAAGCCCGCACAATCCGGCCGCCTCGGGTGTGACGGCGCCCGCGGCCGCCGCGGATTCCCGGACCGGCGGAAACACGGAGCGGTCAAGTCCGATCCGGCGGATCAGGCCGTCATTCCATGCATTGCTTCGGACATCATAGAGTCCGAAGCCGGACGCGTCTGACACATCTGTGCATAATTCCCCGGTCAGAAGGTAGCGGATGTAATCCTTCGGGTTGACGATGATCCGGGTGCGGCGGTCATTTTCCGGTTCATTTTCTTTCATCCACAGGATCTTGCCGCCGGTATAGCCGGTCAGCATATTGTTTCCGGTCATCCCGAGGAGTGCCTCCAGTCCTCCCGCCGCTTCAACGATCCGTGCGCACTGGGCCGCCGTCCGCTGGTCATTCCACAGGATGGCCCGGCGGATGACCCGGCGGTCCGAATCCAGGGCGACCATGCCGTGCATCTGGCCTGACAGCCCCACGCCGAGGATCTCATGCCCGGCGCAGGCCGCCGTCACGCTGCGGAGCGCTTTCTGCGTTCCGTCCCGCCAGTCGGCCGGATCCTGCTCGGTCCA
>CAZDPQ010000036.1:0-20430 GCA_964507305.1 uncultured Oscillospiraceae bacterium | reverse complement strand
CAATTATTTACTCGAAAATTAGTCCTGCCCTTTAGGAATAGTAGCTCAAATTATTTAAATGACAAATTTCCCGTCACTGAACTGATGTGTTCAGTTGTGTCGCTTAGTTTGATTATTGTCATACATATATTTTTTATTTACCAGGGGTAGATGGAATCGCTAGTAGGCTGGAGGCAAATGCAGTTATGATTCTGAATACATTGGTTTTTAGATCAGTTATCACGTAATGGCTTGTTCCAGCTGGATCAAGGCCTGCGCCAGGGTTGCCTTGGGGCAGGCAATGTTGATGCGTTGGAAACCTTCGCCCCCGGCACCGAACATGGTGCCGGCGTCCAGCCATAATCCGGCTTTATGGACAATGAGTTCATCGAGTTCGGCGTCCTTCAGCCCGAGTGCGCTAAAATCAAGCCAGATCAAATAGGTACCTTCCGGTTCAATCAGCTTGATTTGCTGTAATTTTTCCTGAACATAGCTTTTAATGAAATTGAGATTGCCAGCGAGATATTCTTTCATTTCCGCAAGCCACTGATGCCCGCTTTCATATGCAGCTTTTGCAGCAGTCAGCCCCATGATCCCCAGCTGGCTATAGCCGCACCTGGCAATCTCCTGCTTGATGGCATGACGGATTTTGGGATTGGGTACAAAAATATTGGATACCTGTAAGCCAGCCAGGTTGAAGGTTTTGGTCGGTGCCGTGCAGGTTATGGACATTTCTTGAAATTCTGGTTTTAGATTGGCAAAAACCAGATGGTTGTGCCCCGGATAGACGAAATCGGCATGGATTTCATCCGAAATGACGGTAACCCCATATTTCAGGCAGATCTCGCCTATTCGGACCAGCTCAGTTGCGGTCCAGACCCGGCCGACCGGATTATGCGGACTGCACAAGATGAATAGCCTGACTTTATTCTGGATTATTTTGTCCTCGAAATCCTGCCAGTCGATTGAATATCGACTGTTGGAATAGACCAGCTGGTTGACCACCAGCTTCCGATGATTGACAAGGACCGATTCAGTAAACGGGTAATAAACTGGCTGCTGAATCAAAACGGCGTCGCCTGGACTGGTCAAGGCACGCATGGCCGCACAGATTGCAAATACGACACCCGGTGTCTTGATCAGCCACTCCGGTTGCACAGCCCATTCGAAATATCTTTGGAACCAGTTTTGCAGCACTTCAAAATACTTGTGATTTGAATCTGAATACCCATAAATACCATGCTGGCTTTTATTTTCCAAGGCTTCAATGACACTGGCCGGTGCCCTGAAGTCCATGTCGGCAACCCAAAGCGGTAAAACATCCTTGGGTTTGCCCCGCTTTTCTGCAAAATCGTATTTCAGGCAGTCGGTATTGGACCGATCGATTATCTCGTCAAAAATGCTGTCCAAGTTATCTATCCTCCAAAGCATTACGCAGATCGGCTATCAAGTCATCGATGTGTTCCAGACCAACCGACAATCGCAGCAGTTTTTCGGTGACCCCGATACAATCCAAGACAGCCTTCGGGACATCTGCGTGAGTTTGCAGAAGCGGATAGGTGATCAGGGATTCCACTCCACCAAGGCTTTCTGCGTACTGGATCAAGGAAACACGTTCCAGGACTGCTTTGGCCGTCTCTTCACGATCGACTTCAAATGAAAGCATTGCGCCAAATCCTGAAGCTTGCTGTTTGGACAGCTCATGTCCCGGGTGTTCGGCCAGTCCGGTATAATGGACAGCGTTTACCTTTTTGTGGGCACAAAGCCAGTGGGCAAGTTTGCCGGCAGTTAATTGTTGCTGTTCCATACGTACCGCCAGCGTCTTGATCCCGCGGATCAGCAGCCAGCTGTCAAAGGGCGACAGGCAGGCGCCGATGGTCTTGTAAATAAACCGCAAGCGTTCAGCAATTCCAGGGTCAGCGACAACCAGGAATCCAGCCAAAGTGTCATTATGCCCGCCTAAATACTTGGTACCGCTGTGGATGACAATATCTGCGCCTAAAACCAGAGGTTTTTGAAAATAGGGCGATAAAAACGTATTGTCCACAACCAGCAAGAGATTATGACGCTTGGCGAGACTGGCCACCGCAGCGATATCCGTCACCAGCATCATCGGGTTGGTTGGTGACTCGACCAGGATCGCCTTGGTCTGAGCGGTGATCCGGGACTCGATCTGATCGGTCGATGATGTGTTGACTAGATCAAATGTTATCCCGTTTTTGGCTGAGATATTGGATAGAAGCCTGTATGTGCCTCCGTAAAGGTCGTTTGAGGCAACGATATGGTCGCCCGGCGCGAATAATTCCATGAGGGCATTGATCGCCGACATGCCTGAAGCAAAAGCCAAGGCATCACAGCCTGCTTCCAATCTGGCGATGGTTTTTTCGAGATGCTCCCGGGTAGGATTTTGCAATCGGGAGTAATCATAACCCGTACTGACGCCAACGCCTGGATGAGCAAAGGTCGCGGTCTGGAAAATCGGTACGCTGACAGCACCGGTTCGATCATATTTGATATCGTTACCGTGGATGCAAATTGTATTAAACTCCATAGTTAGTCTCCTGTTTTTATATATAAAACATTAAATCTTGATCAGCTTTTTGTTTTTCAATTTCGGCAAGCAAATCATTTAAAGTCACATTTCTAAGTGTCGTTTTAATAGCATCGTCCAGTTTGTCAAAAGCAGATAATCGCATAGCCTTATCGATTTCTGGAGCTTTATTCAATACAGTGCTTTCAGTACGTTCAAACAGGTTTAGCTCGACAGAAGACAAGATATCCAACACGGTTATCTGCTGGGGCATTCGAGACAATTGATAGCCACCCTGGGATCCCTTGATAGAATTTACGATTCCCCCGCGTTTCAAAAGCGAGAACACCTGTTCTAAATAAATTTTTGAAATGCCCAGTTTTTCCGAAATACTAATAACCGTTATATATTCGCCATTATTATATCTTTCGGCCATTCTGATGACCGCAGCCAGCGCATAGCGTCCTTTTACTGATATTCTCATATGACGGCTCCATTTCATACTATTAATATATGTTTTAAATACTAAACGAGACAACATGCTTTGTCAATAGTATATCATTCATATTTATTTAATATACATTTACTTGAAATTATGTAAAAAACCTATTGACAAAATCGAGTGTGCGGATTATGATTCTAATATCATATTAAACATATATGAAATATTTGCTTAATTTTTAACGGAGGCTTCATATGTCAAAGATTTATAACAGCTTAACTGACCTGATCGGAAAAACGCCTGTACTGGAACTCACCAATTACGAAAAGAAGCATGACCTGAAAGCCAGGATTTTAGCTAAGCTGGAGAGCTTCAACCCTGCTGGCAGCGTCAAGGACCGCATCGCCAAAGCTATGATCGACGATGCCGAAGCGCGGGGTTTATTGAAACCCGATTCAGTCATTATTGAACCGACCAGCGGCAATACGGGTATTGGCCTTGCATCTGTAGCTGCAGCACGGGGCTACAAGATTATTCTCACCATGCCTGAAACCATGAGCGTTGAGCGAAGAAATCTTCTCAAAGCATATGGTGCCGAGCTGGTCTTGACCGAAGGCGCTAAGGGTATGAAAGGTGCAATTGCCAGAGCCGAAGAACTTGCCCAGGAAATCCCAAATGCATTTATTCCTGGTCAGTTTGTTAATCCCGCCAATCCAGCTGTTCATTATAAAACCACTGGACCGGAAATCTGGGAAGATACTGACGGTAAGATCGATATTTTCGTTTCAGGAATTGGCACCGGCGGTACGATCACAGGTGCTGGTGAGTACTTGAAATCAAAGAACCCGGAAATCAAAATCATTGCTGTTGAACCTTTCGATTCGCCGGTTCTTTCTGAGGGCAGGGCTGGCTCACACAAAATCCAGGGAATTGGTGCCGGATTTGTTCCCCAGGTTCTTAATACAGCGATTTATGATGAAATCATCAAGGTTAAAAATGATGATGCCTTTGCCATTGGCCGGGAGTTGGCTAAAACTGAAGGCTTGCTTATTGGCATATCCTCCGGCGCGGCAGCTTGGGCAGCAACCGAAGTTGCCAATCGGCCTGAAAATGCCGGGAAAACAATTGTTGTTATCTTGCCGGATACCGGTGAAAGATATTTGTCCACTCTGCTCTTTACTGAACAATGAATGATGCAAAGTATCTTTGCATTCGTCTGCGATAACACTAATCAACCAAAACTGAAATGAGAGGGAATTCAATATGAGTAATTATCGATTCGAAACACTAGCTTTACATGCGGGTCAGACTATTGATGCTACACAGTCACGCGGTGTGCCCGTATACCGGACCAGCTCCTACGTTTTCAAGAACACCGAGCATGCAGCCAATTTATTCGCGCTTAAAGAGCTCGGTAACATATACACACGATTAATGAATCCAACAACCGATGTTCTTGAACAGCGTGTCACTCAGCTTGAGGGAGGAGCCGCGTCGGTTGCGGTGGCGTCTGGAACATCCGCGATTTTCTACTCAATAATAACGCTTGCTGAGGCGGGAGACGACATCGTATCGGCAAATAATCTATATGGTGGTACCTATACCCAATTCGATGCGATCCTGCCAAAATTTGGCATCAGTGTCAAGTTCGTTGATCCAAAGGATCCGGCGAACTTCGAAAAAGCAATTGGTCCGAGAACTCGCGCGCTATTCATCGAAACGATTGGCAATCCTGCTCTTGATTATACAGATGTCAAAGCGGTTGCCGATATTGCTCATAAACATGGTCTACCCCTAATCGTCGACGCGACGTTTACCACACCTTATCTACTCAAAACTATTGAATTAGGTGCAGACATTGTTGTCAATTCACTGACCAAATGGCTTGGCGGCCATGGTAGTGCAATCGGAGGTATCATTACAGATGCTGGCCGATTTAACTGGAAAGGGGGGAGACATCCTCTCTTTACAGAACCAGATGCAAACTATCACGGGCTCAGATGGGCAATTGATCTTCCAGCCCCTCTGGCACCGATTGCTTTTGCCTTACGTGTTCGTACTGTTCCGCTGCGCAATTTGGGGGCAGCTATTTCGCCGGACAACTCATGGATTTTTCTGCAAGGAATCGAGACACTGCCGGTTCGCATGATCAAGCATTCGGAGAACGCACTCAAAGTAGCCCAGCACCTGAAGAATCACCCTAATGTTTCCTGGGTCCGTTATCCAGGCCTGATCGATGATCCAACATATCCGACAGCCTCCAGGTATCTCAAAAATGGATTTGGCGGAATGGTTGTATTTGGCATTCGAGGCGGTTACGACGCTGCAGTCAAATTGATTGACAACATCAAACTCTTTTCGCATCTGGCGAATGTAGGCGATGCCAAGAGCTTAATCTTGCACCCAGCCAGCACGTCACATTCCCAACTGACCGAAGAACAGCAGCTGTCCGGCGGTCTTTCACCTGATCTGATCCGTTTGTCTATCGGCTTGGAACACCCGGATGACCTGATTGAATCTTTGGATGAAGTTTTGGCTTTAGTTTAAGCCAAAATCCAGAAAAAGCACTTAGCAATTATCGTTAAGGAATACCTGAGCGGCGGAGCTGACAGCTCCGCCGTTGTACTTTGGATGGACTTATTCTTTTGACAAACAACTGATATGACTGCTAATATCTCATTGTATTGATTAATGATAATAGATTTGCCAGGAGATATCTTTATGCCAGAAAATGAAATGGAAAACCTATACGCTAAATTCGCCCGACTCAGACAGGCTTTGAAAGAAATGCAAAGTGTTGCAGTTGCCTTTTCTGGCGGTGTCGATTCAACATTCCTACTCAAAGTGGCTCATGAAGAGTTGGGAATAAATGCCATTGCAGTAACCGCACGTTCGCTAAGTTTCCCTCGTCGTGAGCTCGAGGAAGCTCGCGCTTTCACCTCCAGCAATTCTATTGAACATATTCTTGTTAATTCTGAAGAGCTGGATATTGATGGATTCTCGCAGAATCCAGCCAACCGCTGCTATTTATGCAAATCCGAGCTTTTTACCAAAATCAAGGCCATAGCTGCCGACAAACTTATAAGCAATGTATTGGAGGGATCCAATCTGGATGACAATGGTGATTATCGGCCAGGACTCCTGGCTGTAGCAGAGCTTGGAATTAGAAGCCCTCTACGGGATGCCCAGTTGTCCAAAGCCGAGATTCGCCAGTTGTCCAAAGAAATGGGGTTGCCGACTTGGAATAAGCAATCTTTCGCTTGCCTTTCTTCCCGTTTTCCCTATGGAGAAAGTATAACACCGAAACGGCTTCAGATGATCGATTTAGCAGAACAGTACTTGCTGGATCTTGGCTTTCACCAGGTGCGGGTTCGCTTTCACGACAGCTTGGCTCGTATCGAGACGGACGATGCCGGTTTTCTCTTATTGGCAGATAAAGCCACCCGCTTGCTGATCGATAGTAGGTTTAAAGAGATCGGGTTCACTTTCGTATCAATGGATTTGAAAGGCTATCAAACGGGCAATATGAATGCGACACTGCATTCAGACTTCAAGTCAGGTTCCTGATGGAGGCGGCTGAATAATGGGCAAGAAAGTCATGGTAGCCATGAGTGGCGGCGTTGACAGCTCTGTCGCGGCAGCATTACTGCTGGAACAAGATTATGAAGTGCTTGGCGTTACCTTCAAACTATTCGAAAATGCGACGTTAGGCATTGATGAAAGATCGCGAACTTGCTGCTCACTTGGTGATGTTGAAGATGCCCGTCGTGTGGCTCATCGATTAGGATTTGATCATTTTGTCTTCAATTTTGGCAGCCAATTTAAACGCGACGTGATTCAACGTTTTGCCGAGAGTTACTGCAATGGCGAAACACCAAATCCATGTATCGATTGTAATCGCTATATCAAGTTCAGCCGCTTAATGGAGAGGGCCAGTATCCTGGATATAGAGCATATCGCAACCGGTCATTATGCTCAAATCGTATTTGATGAGGAATCTGGACGTTACCTATTAAAAAAAGCCATCGATAAATCCAAAGACCAGTCCTACGTTCTCTACGCACTTAAGCAGGAGGAGCTTTCGCGTTTGCTCTTCCCTCTTGGTGGTCTGTTGAAAAGCGAAGTCCGATCCATAGCAAATAGGAAAAATCTGGTCAATGCCCAAAAGCCAGATAGCCAAGACATATGCTTTGTTCCTGATGGGAACTATGCCGAATTCTTACAGAATGTTCTCAAAGTGAAGTCTCTGCCAGGATATTTCATTGATCGGAACGGAACCGTGTTGGGAACACACAAGGGGCTTATCCACTATACTATTGGACAGCGTAAGGGACTGGGCTTGTGTTTTAACCAGCCCAAATATGTCATAAGGAAAGACACAAAGGCAAATACAGTCACGCTTGGAGACGAATCCGAATTGTATTCATCTGAGATTATTGTTCGTGATATTAATTTGATTGCCTGCGAAAAACTAAAGGATTCCATGGAAGTCAAGGTCAAAATAAGATACTCTCACACCGGAGCTCCCGCTATCCTTTATCCATCCATCAACGGCAATGCTCGCGTGGTTTTCTATCAGCCACAGCGAGCAGTAACCCCAGGTCAGGCGGCTGTTTTTTATCAGGATGATACTGTTATTGGCGGCGGTACAATCATCTATTGAGAGTGCCAGTTCTCTTGAGGATATTGTCACCCCAGTTAAGATATTGTTGATTCAAATTCCGATATTGATGTGAAGAAATTCTCTTGACACAAGTTCGTTTTGTCAACAAAGAATGAATGCTATTTGTGGCTTGGAATATTTATTTTATTGATAATGAATATAGGATAGGGAACGAATGATGCCGAATATACTTTGCTTTGGAGATTCAAACACATATGGGTTAAGACCTGACAGCAAGGGCCGTTTTGAGATTGGCCAACGTTACCCCGGGATGCTCTCGCAATATCTGCCACATTCATATAATATTATTGAGGAGGGGTTGCCGGGACGCACAACGATTTTTGATGATCCGGACCGGTCAGCGCTTAAGGGACTTGAAACGATTAGTGATCTAATACAGACGAATCAGCCATTTGAGTGGGTGGTCTTGATGCTGGGAACCAATGACTGTAAACGAGCTTTCAATGCCGACGCCTCAACTATTTGTTCAGGTATGGCACAGATCATTAACGTCATCAATTCCGATACCCCACAATCGAAAATACTGCTGATTTCACCCATTCATCTTGGCAGTCAAGTCTATCAGCCCGAGTTTGACCCGGCGTATGATGAGCACTCGATCGAAACCTCTAAACAATTAGCAAGAGTATACAAGCTTCTGGCCGAGCAGCGGCAGTTATTTTATCTTGATGCCGCGACAGTTGCTGTAGCCAGTCCGCTCGATCAGCAGCACCTTGATGCTGCAGGGCATGCAGAACTGGCTAGAGCGGTCGCAGAAATTATTAGGACCAATTAGGTTATTGCTCTGCAGCAAATCGCACTGCTTTTATATTTTCGGGTCGAGATAACTGGTCAAGTACGCAGCCAGGACCTAGGATTAGTCCACGACCGTCAACTTGATCGATTGCTTCACGTATATGATTGAAGATTTCATTTTGACTGCCGTCAACAAGAATGCTAGGTCGGATAATCTCGCCGTTTTTACCAAGAAATGGTATCTCACGAATTCCACCAAGAAAACATTTGTCGCTTAAAGAGCGTGCTTGTGCTAGCGTCGGCGTTGACCAGCGGTCATGCCAGCTCAGGCAATTGACAGGGTAATCGGCAACTAACTTAAAAAAGCCGCCGTCGCCATGAATGTGAGCGACGTTAAAAAATGTGTGGTTATGGTAAGCTCTGATAACTGCCAGGTCAAATGGAGTGCCCCATTCGTTATACTCTTCTTCACTCATGAATGCTTGATTTGCGCATTGGGTTGCGAAAAAGAAGCCACTGACACCAGCATCTATGTTAGCCCGAACAAAATTAATGGTCGTTTCCGTAATTGCACTGAGTGCTCTATGGAACAGGGCAGGATCTGTTTTTGCATCCTCAATAATGCGATCACCAGCCAATTTACGGGCGGTTGTCAAAGGGCTGAAAATGGTCTGGATAAAGGGAAACTCACCTTGGCTAAGTTCGCCAACTCTTCGAGCTAGCTCGACCTGCCGACCTAGAGTTGCGAAGTTACCTGCCAGAGGTTCGATTTTTTCCCAGTCAGAAACTTTCTGGATTCCATACTCTTCAACTAGCGGTGGTTTGTTGATCTGATTAAAAAATTTGAGTTTGGCACCATAATCTTGAACACCATATAGGCCGAATGGCATTAGTTTTATAAAATCAAAGTCATACTTTCTGGCAAATGCAACCTGCTCTTCTGCAAGATGATGTATGTTCTGATCAATGTGGGAGAAGTGCATCCAAAGACTGACTGGGATACGATCAGTTTTGTCGCTTTGAAGCGCTGCAGATATTCTCTCGAATTTATTCATATTTACATTACTCCTTAAATACTGAAATATAGTCAGGCAGGCAGCACAGGACGCCCCTTACTCATTCTTCGTTCGAGTTTGCGAAACAAGATTGTCAACAAAATGCAGATCAACCAATATACAATCGCAGCTGCCAAATAGGATTCGATATAGCGGAAATTAAGTGCCGCGCTTAACTTAGCTTGTGCCAGTATGTCAACATAAGCTACGGTAAAAGCAAGTGACATAGCTTTAACGATCCCAATATAACCATTGCAAATATTGGGCAGGGCTACTAAGAATGCTTGAGGCAGAATAATGCGTCGGAAAGCCTGAGGGCTGCTCATGCCGATTGACCATGCAGCTTCAATCTGCAGGGGATCAACAGACGTGAGGGCGCCACGTATGTTTTCGCATTGAAAAGCAGCTTGATACAGTGAAAATGTCAGAATAACTGCAATCAAAGAGGGCCAATTCATGGGTAACGAATAATAAACAATGTATAGCCAAACCAACAGAGGTACACCTCTGACGATCGAGACAAAGATCGTTGCCAATGGTGCCAGAATCGTAACTTTTCGGTTACGGCTGATCGCGAGCAGAGATCCAAGAGCAACAGCAACAAACAATATGAAGATCGTCACCGCAAACATTTCGGGCAAGACCGGTAAGATTTCAAAAAAAACTTCGATAACAGTTGGAAAATCAATCACGTCGGATCAACCTCCTGTGACTCGTTTTGCGGCTAAAATGATTCTCAAGACCGCAGATACCCCTTTCGGTCGCGAAAGTTAGAAACCAATAAATCGCTGCAATTATTAGGTAGATTTCAATTTTGCCGATACCATAATCTGAAGCTATAATTGTTTTCGCCTGCCCCATCAAATCCACAATACCAATTGTGAAAAGCAAAGAGGTATCTTTAATCAGGTTAATCAGAAGGTTTCCGAGGTTGGGAAGTGCTATTGGTACCATCTGCGGGATCAATATCCGCCAGAGTTTTTGATGGCTGCTCATACCGATGCTGTCGGCTGCATCGTGCTGCCCCTTGTCAATTGACTTCCAAGTCGGTAAAAAAACCTCGGAAGCAAAGGAAGCATTATGTAAAACCAGGGTTAAAATTGCGAAAGCTGTTCGGCTCAACTGATTGATATCAACGCCGAAAAGCCTTAAAAAGACTGGCAAGCCATAGTAAACAACAAATAGCTGAATGATGCCAGGCGTACCGCGTGTAAATGACACATAAACCTGGATGCACTGGCTGATAATCAATGGTTTTCGAATTCGGACTGCGGTTACCAATATGCCAAGCAATATTCCGAAGAATGCCGATATGAAAACAACCATTAACGTGAAAGGAATTGTATTGAGAAGGCGGGGTATATTTTTTATGAGGTATTGCCATTCGATCGTATTACTAAACATAGCTATCCTCGATCCTGAGCAAGATGAAATGAGCCACTCCGGTTGTCAAAGCGACAACCAGAGTGGCTCAAAACTGTAGCTTGATTATCCTTCCTTGTATGACAGGATATCCTCGCCGAAATACTTGATGGCCAGTTCGCTCAGTTTTCCGTTTGCTTTTAATGATTTGAGTGCTTCGTTGACTTTTGCATTCAGGTCATTCTGATCCTTGGCCAATACAAAATAGGTATAATTGACCTTGACCGGATCCGACTTCTTGATATCAAGACCAAGCTTAGCTTTGACCTCTTCAAAGCCGAGAGACGGCAGTACGACTGCGTCATATTTTCCGGCGACTAGATCTTTATATCGATCAGCTGCGGATAGCCCTTCCTGAGTCGTGATGTTTATTTTGGCGTCATGTGTGTTATTGTATGCCGTTAGGAAGTTAAAGATTCCACCATTAGGTGAGACCGGAGCGACAACTTTTCCGACGAGATCATCCAGCGTCTGGATGCTGTTGTCGTTACCACGAGTAATAATAACAATGGTTGAAGCACCAACATTCTCTTCCGGAAGCAAGTATTTTTCAAGGCGCTCTTTAGTTTTATACAAACCTTCAGCAATCAAAGCGTATTTTCCAGCATCCAATCCGATTTGCTGTGCATCGGCTTCAATCGCTTGAATATCGAACTCATACTCGGGGATCAGCGCGTCAATGGCCTTGAGTGCTTCAACTTCATAGCCAACCAGTTTTCCATTTTCATTGGTATAGCTCAAGGGCTTTTCCTCTGATGCTACGGCTACGACAACAGTCTTAACGGTCGCGGTGGTTTCGGTGCTAGTTGTCGTGGCGGCGGCTTTGCTCGCGCAACCAGTCAGAATGAGCGACAGTAGCAATGAGAGAATTAAGGTTGTGATGATAAATTTTTTCATACGTATTTCTCCTCGTAAACTAAATTGTATAATCAAGCGAACTATTGTATTTATCGATAAATTGGCGGGTACGTTCTTCTTTAGGATTGAAAAAAATCTCTGTGGGACTACCCTGTTCAATAATCAGTCCTTGATCCATCAATGCGATTTTGGTGGCTACATTTCTAGCGAAGGATATTTCGTGTGTCACAATAATCAAGGTTTGACCTGACCTCGCAACGTCACGGATGACACTCAGAACTTCCCCAGACAACTCAGGATCGAGTGCAGAGGTCGGCTCATCGAACAAAATCAAGTCTGGCTCTAGCGCTAATGCTCTCGCAATGCTGACTCGTTGCTGCTGACCACCCGATAGTTCAGATGGATAAGCTGCTGCTTTTTCAGCCAAACCGACTTTGCTTAGCCAATAGTGACCAGCTTCTATTGCAACTGCTCGGCTCTGCTTGCGGACGGTTATTAGTCCTTCGATCACATTTTCAATAGCAGTCTGGTGGCGAAATAAATTGAAACTCTGAAAAACCATGGCGATCCTGCGACGAATTTGCAGGATTTCCTTCTTACCAGCTTGCCGATAAAACAAATGATGTCCGTTCAATTCGATTTCGCCGCAGGACGGCCTTTCAAGGAAGTTGATGCAGCGTAAGAGCGTAGTTTTACCGCACCCGCTTGGCCCGATCAAAGCCAGGACATCTCCATCCTCGATTGCTAAATCCACACCGCGAAGCACCTCATGTTGGCCAAATGATTTGTGAATGTTTTTAAGTTCCAGCAAATATATCCACCTCGCATAAATTCTTCAAGATCATGCCAGGTCAACATCGTTTATTGAAGATTATCATTTTTATTATCCTCCCCTCATTTTAATGCATACTTATCATATATGAATACATGATTAAGCTTACTGGCCATTATAGCCACAGCAGTCTATCTTGTCAATCAAATTCATATAATTCATATGTGAATACATATTTTTGCAACTCGATGAGACATTCCGACAGGCAATTTAATGAATAAAATAAATATTACTGTCTGATATTAATCAATTGATAGTTAAATCTGAACTTATAAGTTTACCTACTGATCTCCGTTCCATCTTTAAATCGGAAGGTCAGCTGACCGGTCTTTGACACCAAAACCCGATCGATTGTAGCCATCCAAATTTTGTTGTTGAAGGACTCAAGCGCATGCTTTTTCGCTGCCAGATTCTTGATGAAGATTTCCAGCACGATCCGTTTATGCTGCTTTTCTGATTTTATCTCGTCAAGCTTGGCTATTCGTTCCATCACCGTGTGGTAACGCTGCTGATAACCTGCATAACGCTCGTTGAATTCTTCCGCTGTCAAACCACCATGAGCATTTTCGGAGATGGCCTTGCGGGAAAGTTCCGTGATAACCTCGATCTCTCGATGCAGGTTTTCAAGTTCTGTGTCGATGCCTGTGCTGTCACACAAGACTTGCTGGGCCAGTCGGCAGTTTTCGATTAACTCATCTCGATAGACCATGATCGAATTAAAAGCATTAACGAACTTCTCCATAACCTCTTCTTCAGTTACATGAGGTGTCGTACATTTTTCATCACCATTATATTTTTCATTACACCGCCATATCAGACGGCGATACTTGTTATTGGAATTCCAGACTTTGGATCCAAAGTAGCCCCCGCAATCGCCGCAGACCAATTTGGCAGATAATGGGCTCTGGCAGGCATTTGGTCGACCCAAGTTCTTCCGGCGCTCATACTCTACTTGAACGGCGTCGAACTCATCCGGGTCGATGATTGCTGGGTGACTATTCTGGACATAGTACTGTGGTACTTCGCCTTCATTTACCTTTGTCTTTTTACTCAAGAAATCGACTGTGAAGCCCTTCTGCAAAAGCGCGTCGCCTTTGTATTTCTCATTGGTCAGGATCGATTCCACGGTCGCAACCTGCCAGGTCGGCCTACCTCCGGGTGATAGAATATTAAGCTTAGCTAGTTGTTTTGCAATTGCTGATGCTGTCATGCCTTCCATGAACAATCGGTAGATCAACCGAACTGATTTCGCCTCACTATCTACGATTTTCGGAATTCCATCCTCGCCTTTTTCGTAGCCAAGGAACTGTTTATAGGCCATTAGCAGCTTTCCGTCCGCAAATCTTTTCCGATGCCCCCAGGTCACGTTCTGGCTGATATTATGGCTTTCTTCTTGGTGCGGACGACAGGACTTGAACCTGCATCCTTTCGGACCGGAACCTAAATCCGGCGCGTCTGCCAATTCCGCCACGTCCGCACGGGATGACGCTTTATTGTATCATGCAGCGGCGCCCGGTGTCAGCCGGGGATCGACGCGATCGTCTCGATCGCTACGATCGCTGCGATCGCCTCGATTTCCACCAGCGCGCCGCGGGGCAGTTCGCGGACCGCCACGGTCGACCGCGCGGGAGCGTTCGGGAAAAAGGTCTCGTACACGGCGTTGAACGCCGCGAAATCGGCCATGTCCCGGAGGAAGCACGTCGTTTTGAGAACGTGTTCGGGGGAAGATCCCGCTGCCTCGAGGACTGCCCGGAGGTTGCGGCAAACCTGCGCGGTCTGCCCGCTGATGTCAGGCGCGTCGATCCGTCCGGTCACCGGGTCGATCGGGATCTGCCCGGATGTGTACACGATCCCGCCGTGAACGATGGCCTGGGAATACGGGCCGATCGCCGCGGGGGCCTTTTCTGTCGCTATCCGTACGGCCATGGCCGCCTCCCTTCTGCCGCCGTCGGGCCGGCCGGCATCACTCGTCCAGTTTGAGGACGCTCATGAACGCTTCCTGCGGGACTTCGACGCTGCCGAACTGCCGCATGCGCTTCTTGCCTTCCTTCTGCTTCTCCAGCAGTTTCTTTTTCCGCGTGATGTCTCCGCCGTAGCACTTGGCCAGAACATCCTTGCGGAAAGCCTTGATCGTCTCCCGCGCGATGATCTTGCCGCCGATGCAGGCCTGGACAGGGATCTCGAAATTCTGCCTCGGGATGTTGTCCTTGAGCTTTTCCGCCATCTTCCGGCCGCGCGCGTAGGCCTTGTCGCGGTGGACGATGAAGGACAGGGCGTCGACGATGTCGCCGTTGAGCATGATGTCGAGCTTGACCAGGTCGGATTCCTGGTAGCCGGTGAGTTCGTAATCCAGCGAAGCGTATCCCCGGGTCCGGGATTTAAGCGCGTCGAAAAAATCGTAGATGATCTCATTGAGCGGCATCCGGTAATGCAGATTCACGCGGTTCGTGTCGATGTAATCCATGCCGACATAAGTACCGCGGCGGTCCTGGCACAGCTCCATGATGCTTCCGACATATTCCTTCGGCGTCATGATCGAAGCCTTGACGACCGGCTCCTCGATCGACGCGACGGATGCCGGGTCCGGCATGTTGGTCGGGTTGTCCAGACGGATCTCCTCGCCTGCGGTGGTCCGGACCTTGTAGATGACGGAAGGCGCGGTGGAGATCACGTCCAGCATGAACTCACGCTCGAGGCGTTCCTGGATGATCTCGTAGTGCAGCAGGCCCAGGAAGCCGCAGCGGAAGCCGAAGCCCAGCGCGGCGGAGGTCTCGGGCTCGAAGGAAAGCGCCGCGTCGTTCATCTGGAGCTTCTCGAGCGCGTCCTTGAGGTCGGGGTATTTGGCGCCGTCCGCGGGGTACATGCCGCAGAACACCATCTGCTGCGCTCGCTTGTATCCGGGCAGCGCTTTTTCCGCCTTGCGCTCCGCATGGGTGACCGTGTCGCCGACCGCTGTGTCGCTGACATTTTTGATGCTCGCGCACAGATAGCCGACATCGCCGGCCTCCAGCTCCCCGCAGGGAACGAATTCGCCGGGCTTGAAATAGCCGAGCTCTGTCACGATGAAGGTCTTGCCGGTGTGCATCATCAGGATCTGATCGCCGACCCGGACCTGTCCTTCGCGCACACAGATATGGATGATGACGCCCTTGTACGGGTCGTATTTGGAGTCAAAAATCAGCGCCTTCAGCGGCGCGTCCTCGTCGCCCGAAGGGCATGGAAGATAGTGGACGATCTTTTCGAGCGTTTCGTCGATGTTGATGTTGTTCTTGGCGGAAATGCAGGGCGCGTAAGACGCGTCCAGGCCGATGGCATCCTCGATCTCATGCCGGACCATTTCGGGCTGGGCGGACGGCAGGTCGATCTTGTTGATCACGGGAAGGATCTCCAGGTTGGCGTCGAGCGCCAGGTAGACGTTGGCCAGCGTCTGCGCCTCGATCCCCTGGGCTGCGTCCACGACCAGGATCGCACCGTCGCATGCGGCCAGGCTCCGCGACACCTCGTAGTTGAAGTCGACATGTCCGGGCGTGTCGATCAGGTTGAGCGTATACACATTGCCGTCCGACGCTGCATACCGCAGGCGGACCGCCTGCGCCTTGATCGTGATCCCGCGTTCCCGCTCCAGATCCATCGTGTCGAGGATCTGGTCGTGCATCAGGCGTTTTTCGACAAGGCCGGTGTTTTCGATGAGCCGGTCCGCGAGGGTCGATTTGCCGTGGTCGATATGGGCGATGATCGAAAAATTTCTGATGAGCTTCTGTCTTTCGGAGGGCATCCTGAATTCTCCTGTGGTTTTCGTAACGGTTCGGTTCAGGCGGTCACGGAATGAGGCTCACGCCGGGTCAGGGCACGCCGAACTCGCTGAACGGATAAAAGCGGATCAGCACTTCGCCGATGATCCGGTCCTTCGTGACCGGGCCGAATGTCCTGCTGTCCAGGCTGACCGAACGGTGGTCGCCCAGCACATAATATTCGTTGTCCTTGAGCGTCAGGTCGGAATACAGCTCGTTCCTCGGGCTGGTGTCCGTTTCCGTCAGGTATTTCTCCTCCAGCATCACCCCGTTGCGCCAGACCTTGCCGTCCCGGATCTCGATGGTGTCGCCGGGCAGGCCGATCACGCGCTTGATGATGTTCTTGTCCCCGATGTGACCGTCCAGTCCCTGGGCATTGATCGTGATGATGTCGCCGTACGTGATCCCGCCCTTGAAAAGCTTGCTGATCTTTTCGACCAGCAGCTGGTCGTTCTCATAGAGGTTCGGCTCCATCGACGATCCGATCACCTCGTTGCGCTGCACGACGAAAAAAACCAGCAGCAGCCCGACCGCCGCGGCGATGACGATGTGCTTGACCCAGTCGAGGATCTCCTTGTACACCTCGTCTCTCCTGTTTTCCCTCGAATCCTCCGGAAGCTTCGCGCCGCCGGCATCTCCGTTTTGTTCTGTTCCTTCCATATCTTCTTTGCCTGTCCGTTTCTTTCCGTTGCCGGAATGGATCGTGATTCCGAAAAAGCGCTGCCCCTTTTCCTCTTCGTGCATATCCCGGATGATCCGGCGATGCCGCCTGCGGATGCGCGGGGCCAGGAGCCTGTTCCAATCAGGCATCCTGCGCTTTTTATCCTTTCTTTCTTCCTCAGCCATCTTCCCTGCCTGCCGCAGCGGATCCCTCCGGGACGTTCATGATCCGGAGCTCCTCAAGCTGCACCGGCTCTACGAAATCCGGCGCGTCGGTCATCAGGCAGGACGCGTTCTGCACCTTCGGGAACGCGATAACGTCCCGGATGCTCGCGCTGCCGGTCATCAGCATGACGAGCCTGTCCAGTCCGAAAGCCAGTCCGCCGTGGGGCGGAACGCCGAACCGGAATGCGTTGAGCAGGAAGCCGAACCGCGCGTTGGACTGCTCTTCGGAGATGCCGAGGAGCGCGAACATCCGCTTCTGGAGATCCTGGTTGTGGATCCGGATGCTGCCGCCGCCGATCTCGCATCCGTTGAGGACGATGTCATAGGCCTTGGCACGGACCCTGCCGGGATCCGTATCCAGCAGCTCCGTGTCTTCATCCATCGGCGAGGTGAAGGGATGGTGCATCGCGGTGAACCGGTTTTCCTCTTCGCTGTATTCGAGGAGCGGGAATTCCGTGACCCATACAAATCGGTAAACGGACGGGTCGTACATCCCGTACCGGGCGGCGATCTCGCAGCGGAGCTGTCCGAGGGTGTCGAACACGACCTTGTCGCGGTCCGCGGCCAGGAAGATCAGGTCGCCGGGTACCGCGCCCGTACGCTCGAAGATCCGGTCAAGGTGGTCTTTATCCAGGAACTTGAGAACCGACCCTCTCGGCTCGGCATCGCAGGTGATCCAGGGAAGGCCTTTGGCTCTGTAGGTTTTGACGAATTCGGCCAGCTGGTCGATCTCTCTCCGGGGCATGGATGCCTTGCCGGGGATCGTGATGGCCCTCACGCTGCCCCCGTCCTCCAGAGCATTCCGGAAAACGGCGAAATCGACGTCCCGGACGATATCGGACAGATCGTTCAGCTCCATGCCGAAACGCATGTCGGGCTTGTCCGATCCGAAGCGCCGCATTGCTTCCGCGTAGGTCAGCCGCTCGATGGGAAGGCGGATCTCCGCACCCAGGATCTCTCCGAAGACGCGGGCGATGAACCCTTCCGTCACATGCATGACATCGTCGGGATCCACGAACGACATCTCAAGGTCGATCTGCGTGAACTCCGGCTGGCGGTCCGCGCGCAGGTCTTCGTCCCGGAAGCAGCGGGCGATCTGCATGTACCGGTCATACCCGGCCAGCATCAGCAGCTGCTTGAACAGCTGCGGCGACTGCGGCAGGGCGTAGTACTTGCCCGGCTGCACGCGGCTGGGGACCAAGTAATCGCGCGCGCCCTCGGGGGTGCTCTTGGTCAGGATGGGGGTCTCGATGTCCAGAAATCCCTGTTCGTCGAAATAATCCCTGGCGCATTTAGTGATCCGGTGGCGGAGCATGATCCTGCCCTGCAGATCGGGCCTGCGCAGGTCGAGGTAGCGGTAGCGCAGCCGCAGGGCCTCGTTGGTGTCGACCTTTTCCTCGATGTAGAATGGAGGTGTCTCGGACTCCGACAGGATCCGGATCTCCTCCGCCGCGACCTCGATCTCGCCGGTCGGCATGGCCGGATTCGGCGCGCTCCTGCGGCGCACGGTCCCGCGCACCGCAAGCACGAATTCGCTCCGGACGGAATAGGCCTTCTCCCTCACGTCCTGCGGTGCGCCGTCGTCGGCGACGATCTGGATCTCCCCCGTGCGGTCGCGCAGGTTGATAAAGATCAGGCTGCCGAGATTCCGCTGCCTGTGGCACCAGCCCGCCAGAACGACCGTCCTGCCGATATCGGCGACGGCCAGCTCCCCGCACATGTCGCTGCGCTTGAGTCCGTTCATGGATTCTGCCATACTGTCACTCCGTTCGTCCCGTATTCGTCAGCTGTTGCATATGCTCCGAAAGGCCCGCAAGCGGGCACGCCTCTTCCGTTCCGTCCGCCAGCGCCTTCACCCGGACGGTCCCCGCGGCGATCTCGTCATCGCCCAGGATCACCAGATGCGTGAAACCGGTCTTGCCCGCATACTTCATCCGGGCCTTGAAGCTCCTGCCCATCAGGTCCGTCTCGGCGCGCAGCCCGTCATCCCGCAGCTGCAGGCAGATCCTCTGGGCCGCATCGTCGCCCTCCCGTCCGATCCCGAGCAGATACAGCGAGGGCTCCGGCAGGGAGTTGAACGCGATCCCGCGCGCGGAAAGCTCCAGCAGCAGCCGCTCGATCCCGAGCGCGAAGCCGATCCCGGGGACGCTCTCCCCGCCGAATTCACCGATCAGGCCGTCGTACCGGCCCCCGCCGCAGATCGTCCCCTGTGTGCCGACATGGTCGGACACGAACTCGAACACCGTGCGCGTATAGTAATCGAGGCCGCGCACGATGCGCTTGTCCACTTCATAGGCGATGCCCAGATTGGCCAGGCAGGCTTTCAGCTCCTCAAAATGCGCGGCGCAGTCCGGACAGAGATGATCGGCCAGAAGCGGCGCGTCCTTGACCAGCGCCCTGCAGCCGTCCTCCTTGCAGTCGATCACGCGCAGCGGATTCGTCGCGAAACGCCCGCGGCATGTGGCGCAGAGCCCGTCGTGACGCTCCGCCAGATACTCCCGGAACAGCTTGTTGTATCCGCTCCGGCAGACCGGGCAGCCGATGCTGTTGATCCGCAGCAGCGAATCGCCGATCCCGAGTTTCCGGAAAAAAACATCGACAAGGCTGATGATCTCGGCGTCGGTCCGCGCCTCCCCCGAACCGAACGCTTCGGCGCCCAGCTGGTGGAACTCCCGGTAACGGCCCTTCTGGACATTCTCATAGCGGAAGGCCGTGATATCGTAAAAAAGCTTGACGGGAAACGGAAGCGAGCTCATCCCGTTTTCAACGAAGCACCTGGCCACGCCGGCCGTGCCCTCGGGCCTCAGCGTGATGCTCCGGCCGCCCTTGTCATCGAAGGTGTACATTTCCTTCTGGACTACGTCAGTGGTCCCGCCGACGCCGCGCTGGAACACCTCGGTGCTTTCGAACGTCGGGATTCGGATCTCGGCATACCCGAACCGGCCGCAGAGATCGGCGAATGTCTTCTCGATGTGCTGCCAGGCTCCGATCTCCGCCGGCAATATGTCCCTTGTCCCTTTCGGGGCCGTCCATTTCATCCTCGTCCCTCCGGACCGCAGCCCGCTACGCATCCCCTCAGGGCTGCCGCACAGGCCGCATGCTGTGTATATCCGAAGTATTATACAATAAAATCGGACAGATTACCACGAAAGTTGGACGGATGACAGTGTCAAGTTGTTCTCGGTCGCGCCCTGAAGAAGAAATCCACTTTCCGCTC
>CAZDPQ010000035.1:0-21629 GCA_964507305.1 uncultured Oscillospiraceae bacterium | reverse complement strand
CTATTTTTCCGTCATGCAGATGGGCAAAGCTGCGATGTTCCCGTACGGAGCCGGCTTCGGACCCTGGCTTGCGACAAACGGCGGCATCGACCCGAAGGACCTTGGCTGGATTTATCCTCCGAAAGGCCCCGACGCGGATGATTATTACATCAACAACCTGACCAATGCCAGCCTGTACGCCGTCCCCTCGACGGTCGAGAACAAGGCGGAAGTCGTGGCGGTCCTCCAGAACATGTTCAAATACTGGAGCGCCCAGAAGACCAATCCGGTCCCGCTTTCCATGAGCAAGCAGCTCGCGATCGAGAGTGCGGATTTCGACGGTATCCTGTCCG
Source organism: uncultured Oscillospiraceae bacterium (assembly GCA_964507305.1). Lineage (GTDB taxonomy): Bacteria > Bacillota > Clostridia > Saccharofermentanales > UBA5734 > JAQVYV01. Next base: position 21,297 of record CAZDPQ010000035.1, on the reverse strand, counting down.
GCGATTCCCCGAGAGCGGAAAACAACAAGAAGCTCTTTGTCGACGGATACAAAAACACAGTATATCTTTATGACTTGAATTTCGGGATCTACCAGTTCCTTCGTTCTGAATACTACTGGCCGATGGAGCGCGGTGAAGTCCAGGTCGCTTCCGGGCTTGAAGCGGTCAAACAGAGTGCCCAGGACCTTGTGAATGCTTATTTTCCCGGCAACTGATCCATAACGGACCGACGCAGGATCGTCCTTTTCAACACGCGCGGAGGCAAGGCAGATAGCCTGCCTCCGCGCGCGGGGAGAGGCTACGCCCTTTCCCGCAGGGGTTTCGGAGGAAAGAATGTCATTGAAAAAAGGTTCCGCCAGCATCATCGCCAGCACCCTTGCGCTTTGCAGCATTTTCTTCAGCGTGCTGAGCGTCGGGAATCCGTCTCTCTATGCCGCTGATGAAGAGCAGGGTGCGTCCGTGCAGGCAGCAGCCGCTCAGGATGCGCCGGCAGGGCAGGAATATTCGCTGGACGATTATCTCCAGGCGCACAAGGATGCCGCTTCGCCCGCCCGGACCCTGACGATCCGTGGCACCGGCTATGCTTCCTATGAAGGCGGGACTCCCGAGGTGCTCAGCAATATCGGGGACGATCCGGCGGAAGCTTTGCTGACCTCCGACTCCGCAACAGTCACATGGCAATTCGATGTGCCCGAGACCGGCAACTATTTTCTGCGGGTCCGCTATTACCCTTATGAAGGCAAAAACGCGGTCATGGAGCGCGAGCTGCGCATCGACGGAGAGATCCCGTTCTGGGAAGCCAAGAGCATCGAATTCCAGCGTGTCTGGAAAGATTCCGCCGGGATCCAGACCGATGATTACGGAAATGAATACCGGCCGGAGCAGCAGGAAGTCAAGAAATGGCTGGTACAGCCTGTCCAGGCCAAGCTCGGATATTATGCGCAGCCGACCCCGTTCTTTCTGACCGCGGGCACCCACGCGCTTACGCTGGTGTCGGTCAATGAGCCGATGCTGATCGATACGCTCGAGTGGTACAACGAAGACGCGCCGTTATCTTATGAGGATATTTACGATCAATGGGTCCGCGAAGGGAAAGCCGACAGTCTGGCGACGGCACCGATCGTGATCCAGGCAGAGAATGCTTCGTCCAAATCGGACCCGACTCTTTTCCCGATCAACGACAGGACATCCCCCATCACCGAACCCCAGGATATCAGCCGGATCAAGATGAACACGATCGGCGGGATCAACTGGCGTTATCCCGGGCAGTGGATCGAATGGGAATTCAATGTAGAAGACCCGGGCTTTTATCTGCTGTCCATGCGGACCAAACAGGATTATGTCGCAGGGACCTCTTCTTACAGGAAGATCCTGATCGACGGCGCCCTCCCATTCCGTGAGTTTTCCGATGTCAAATTCGAGTACGGATTTAACTGGACGATGACAGACATCGGGGGAGAGGGCGCCTACCGGATCTATTTTTCCAAAGGGAAACATAGCATCCGGATCGTCAACACGATCGGGGAGATTTCCTCGATCCTTTCCGAATTGGAAAATACGGTTTACGAACTGAATTATATCTACCGCAAAATCATGATGATCACGGGATCTTTCCCGGATCCGAACCAGGACTACCGGATCGAGCAGCGGCTCCCCGAGAGCGTCGAGATTTTCAGCCGGCAAAGCGCGATCCTCTACGACCTTGCGGACCGTCTGTACCAAATCACCGGCAGCAAGGGCACCGACTACGGCCGGCTGATCAAGCTGGCCTACCAGCTTCAGACGTTTGTCGACAATCCGCAGAACATCCCCGAACGGCTTGACACCTTCCGGCAGAACATCAGCGACCAGTCCGCGTGGCTGCTGTCGGCCAGCGAGCAGCCGCTCCTGATCGATTATCTCGAATTCCGTCCGGCCGATGTTCCGGCAGGCCGGGGCGACGCGGCATGGTATGGAAAACTGCTCTTTGAGCTGAAGACATTCTTTGTTTCCTTTGTCGCCGACTACTCCAATATCGGCAGCGCCGGCAAGGAAGGGGAGGAGGTCCGCCGGATCACACTCTGGATGGGCGCGATCGCGGGAACGATAGGAGGATCCGGAAGAGACCAGGCGCAGATCGTCAAGTCGATGATCGACAATTACTTTACGCCGAAGACCGGGATCCAGGTCAACCTGAAGCTGATCGACATGAGCATCCTTCTGCCGGCCGTGGCCGCCGGCATGGGTCCGGATGTCGCGCTGAGCCAGTCCGGCGATACACCGGTCAATTACGCGCTTCGGAACGCGATCTACGACCTGTCGAATTTCAGCGACCTGGACACGGTGCTGCAGCGTTTCGATCCCGCAGCCTACGAATCGTTCAAAATCGGCGATTCGGTCTACGCACTCCCTGAGACAGAGAACTTCCACATGATGTTCTACCGGACCGACATTCTCAAGGAAATCCAGGCGGAAGTCCCCGAAACCTGGAACGACATCTACAACATCATCCCGGTCCTGCACAGGCATTACATGGACATCGCCCTTCCGCAGATCGACACCAACGACATGTCGGTCCTCCAGATGATGATTTACCAGGCGGGAAGCGAATATTACAACAAAGAACGCACGAGGGCGATTTTCGACAGCCCCGCATCCGCAGATGCGTTCATCGAATGGTCTGAGCTCTATACAAAATACAAGGTGGCGGTGAAAGCCGACGCCCTGACGCGGTTCCGCACCGGGGAAAGCCCGATCGTGATCCAGCCGTATACTTTCTATAATGCCCTGGCCATCGCGGCGCCTGAGATCAACGGGCTGTGGGACTTCACACTTGTCCCCGGGACCATCCGCCCGGACGGTTCGGTCAGCCACGCAACGGTCGCCTCGAGCACCGGGACCGTCATCTTCAGCAATGCGAAGGACAAGCCGTCCGCATGGGAATTCCTGAAATGGTGGACGGACACCGACGCGCAGGTCAGCTACGGGCGGGAGATCGAAAGCCTGCAGGGCACGTCGGCCCGCTGGCCGACCGCCAACCTGGACGCATTCGACCAGCTGCCCTGGCCGTCGAAAGCCGCGAAAACCCTCAAGCTCCAGCGGAGCCAGGTCGTCGGCCTGCCTGAACTGCCCGGAAGCTACATCACGGCCCGCTATCTCGGGAATGCCATCAAGGACGTCGTCAACAACGGCGCGAATCCGAGGGAGACGATCCTGAACTGGAACAAGAAGATCAACGACGAGATCATTTCCAAGCGCAAAGAATTCGGCATGGAATAAAGAAAGGATCAGTCTGCATCGACATGGAGAAAACAAAAGCGCCATTCACGAAAAGGACCCGGAACAACAGGGAAGCATACCTGCTGATGCTGCCGTTTTTCCTTGTGTTTTTCGTCTTCACCGTCTGGCCGGTGTTGCTGTCCTTCATCCTCAGCTTTACCAGCTACAATGTCCTTGAATTTCCGAAATTCATCGGGTGGCAGAATTACACGCGGCTTTTCGTGCAGGACGACGTGTTCGCCATCGCCGTCAAGAACACGCTGCTCTTTGCGCTCATCACCGGGCCCGTCAGCTACTTCCTCTGCCTGCTGTTCGCCTGGATCATCAACGAACTCCCGCGCCGGACCAGGACGCTGATGACGCTGGTCTTCTACGCACCGTCGATCTCAGGCAGCATCTATACGATCTGGCTGCTGGTGTTCGACGGCGACATGTACGGATACCTGAACAGCTTCCTGATGAAGACCGGCCTGATCAGCGACCCCATCCAATGGCTGAAAGACCCGAAATACATGATGGCCGTCGTGATCATCGTCCAGCTGTGGGTCAGCCTCGGCACGTCATTCCTGACGATGCGGGCCGGCTTTACGACGATCGACCGTCAGTACTACGAAGCAGGCGCCATCGACGGTGTCAGAAACCGCTGGCAGGAGCTGTGGTTCATCACCCTGCCGATGATGACGCCGCACCTGATGCTCGCTGCGGTCCTCGCCATCACGGCTTCCTTCGGCGCCGAGCAGGTCGCGACCGTCATGACCGGATTTCCCAGCACCGACTACGCGACCCATACGATCATGCACCATATGAGAGATTACGGAACGATCCGCTACGAAAGGGGATACGCCTCCGCGATCGCCACGATCCTGTTCCTGGCATCCATCGGGATCAACAAGCTCGTCCAGCGTCTTCTCAGAAAGGTTGGGCAGTGACATGAGCGAAAGAAACATGAAATTCCGCTTCCATTTCACCAACCGCGCGAAAACGATCAACCGGACGAAAACCGGGAATGCCGCCATCTTCCTGATCCTGGCCTTTTTCGGGCTTTTCAGCCTGCTGCCCATGGTCCTGGCCGTCAGCCAGGCCTTCAAGCCCCTGAACGAGCTGTTCCTGTTCCCGCCGCGGCTTTTGCCGCAGAACCCGACGTTCAGCAACTTCAGACAGCTATTTTCCCTGATGTCCTCGACATGGGTCCCGTTTTCACGCTACATCTTCAACACGGTCTTCATCACCGTCTGCGGGACCGTGGGCCATATCCTGCTTGCCTCCATGGCGGCTTATCCGCTGGCCAAGCTCAATGTCCCCGGGAGAAATCTCCTGTTCGGCATCGTGGTCCTGTCCCTGATGTTCAGCCCGACCGTGGCCGACGTCGCGAACTACATCACCATGTCGGCTCTCCGACTCACGGACACGTACCTGGCCATCATCATTCCCGCCCTGGGGTCGAGCCTCGGCCTGTTCCTCATGAGGCAGTTCATGGTCCTGATCCCGACCAGCATGCTGGAATCGGCACGGATCGACGGCGCCGGCGAGATCGGCACATTCTGGCACATCGTGTTCCCGCAGGTAAAGCCCGCGTGGCTCACGCTTGCCGTATTCGCGTTCCAGGGCCTGTGGAACGGAACGCATTCGACCTATATCTACAGCGAGCAGATGAAGACGCTTCCCTACGCGCTGTCGCAGATCGTGTCGGGCGGGATCGTCCGGGCCGGCGCGGGCGCAGCGGTCGGCGTGATCATGATGATCGTGCCGATCACGTTCTTCATCCTTTCGCAGAACCAGATCCTGGAGACGATGTCGGCTTCCGGGATCAAGGAATGACCGTCATGCAGAGGAGTATGGACATTGCAATGAACAAGCGATCGCGATTCAGGCTTTACAGGATCTGCCTTTGCTGCGCGGCGATGGTCGCCGTGCTGTCGACGCAGGCGCATGCCGAGGGATCTTCGGAACTTTTCCTTCCGTACCGGTCTTATACGTATTATGAATACGGCGGGATGAACCAGGTCGTCGACATGCCGGCGCCTTTTTATCCCGAAAGCTTCATCAACTATTCCACGATCGGGATGGGGATGGTCAGCCCTCAGGATATGGTGATCGACCGCAACGGCAATTTCGTGATCATCGACGCGGGACTCAACCAGATCCTTATCCTGGATCCTTCGTATCAGGTGCTCAACACGCTCGGCCCGCGTTTTCTGACGGAAGACGGCGAAGAAGTCACTCTCAATGCTCCGTCAGGGATCGCGGTCACGGATGACGGGATGATCTATGTGGCGGATACGGGGAACGCGCGGATCGTGGTCCTGTCACCGGAAGGGAAGGTCTCGCAGATCCTGACCGCTCCTGTGGTCGACACTTTCAGCAAAGATTATAAATACACGCCGATCAAGATCGCCGTCGATTCCACGAAACGCATCTATGTCGTTTCCAGGACGGACAACATGGGCATTATCGAGCTGGACCAGTTGGGAAATTTCGTTGGATACATCGGCAGCAACAAGGCCATTATCGATCCGATCGAGCTGCTGTGGAAAAAGCTTTTCTATTCCAAAGAGCAGAACGCAAAATCGATCCAGGCGATCCCGGTCGAATACACGAATCTCTCCCTGGACGACCGGGGGTTCATCTACGCGGTCTCTTCGGCAAAGCTCGAGTCGACGCCGGTAAAACGCCTCAACCCTTCCGGGAAGGACGTCATGCGCCGAGAAGGAGTCGGGAACGCCGTAGTCGGCGATCTCGCGTGGAAAATAAGCGACGCATCGGTCATGGTGGATATCGCGGGAGCGGGGAACGAAGCGTTTTTTACGCTGGACAACTCCAAGGGAAGGATTTTCTGCTACAACAGCGACGGCTATATGCTGTATGCATTCGGAGCGCTCGGAACACAATTCGGCACGTTTACGACTCCGGTCGCGATCGAGTATTCGAACGACAAGCTCTATGTGCTGGACAGCAGCCTGCAGGGATTCACCGTCTTCGACATGACCGCATACGGCAAGGCCATCATGGAAGGCGACCGCCTCTACTACCTCGGACAATACGATGAAAGCATCCGCTATTGGGAGGATGTCCTCCGCCGAAATTCGAATTATGAACTGGCCTATGCCCAGATCGGCAAGGTCCTCCTCCGGGAAGGCGACTATGAAAAAGCGATGGAGTATTTCAAGCTCGGCAATATGCGGGGGGACAAGATCCTCCAGGAAAGCGGATACAACAAGGCACTGAGCGAATATCGCAAGCAGTACATGGGCGAGCATCTCGGCCTTTTCCTGTCGATCATCAGCGCGGCGGCCCTGCTGATCGCCGCGGCGGCGTTATGGAAAAAGTACGGCAGGAAATCCGGCAAAAAGAACGAGCCGAAGGCATGGGAGGGGGAAGAGTGATGGAAATGGCCGGCAGCAATACATTCCGCGGACAGATCCGGTTCGCGTTCCATCTCCTGTTCCATCCTTTCGACGGATTCTGGGACATGAAGCATGAGAAAAAGGGAACGCTCTGGATGCCCCTTTCCTTCCTTTTGCTGTGGATCCTGACGAATATTTTTGAAAAGCAGCAGATGGGCTATCTGTTCAACCTCAATTTCGGGATCCCCGTCAGGGCCGGCACCGAATTTCTGAGCGTGTTCGTGATCTTCCTGCTGTTTTCGGTCGCCAACTGGAGCGTGACGACCCTGATGGATGGCAAGGGCACTATGAAAGACATCGTCATGCTCTACGGGTATTCCTGCCTGCCGATCATCCTCATCCGGGTGCCCGTCATTCTTTTTTCCAAAGTCGCGACCTACGGTGAAAGCACCTACATCAACTTCCTTTATGTATTTTCCATGATCTGGTTCCTGGCGCTGCTCTTTTTCGGGATGATGACCATCCACGAATACTCACTCGGCAAGGGGATCGTTACTGCACTCATCACCCTCGTGGCCATGGGGATCATCGTCTTCATTGCCGTCATCCTGTGGAACCTGATGATGCAGCTGGTGAATTTCGTGGCGGCACTTTATAAAGAGCTGTCCCTTCGATTGTAGGGGCGGCGGGGCGGATCGACGGAGAACGTTTCGGACAGACGCGAGGAGTCAGAATGAATCGGAAAGCATTGAAAATAATCAGGCAGTTATCCGTACCGGTCATCGTGATCGGGCTTACGGCTGCCGTGATGTTCTCGCTCGGGATCTTCAGCCCCCGGGTGGACCTGATGGCGACCAACCACGAGCCCGCGATCAGCGAACTCTATTCCATGGAGGACTTCACGATCGAACCGGAAGACGCGCTGGTGAAATACGCCGAAAACGGACGGTTCGTCCTCTATATCAACACGGCATCCGGAAGCATCGCCGTCGAGGACAAGCAGAACGGGTCGACCTGGTACTCGTCGCCGTTCGACGACCCGAGCCAGGAAACCCTTCTGGCAAACATCGATACGGCCGACAAGAATTTCATGAACTCCATCGTGACGCTCGGCTATTACCATCCGAGCGGTACCAGGCAGTACCTGTACAGCACGAAGGACTGTGTCGATAAAAAACAATTCCTGATCACGAAAAACGCGGACGGGGTCGCGATGACCTTCGTGTTCGGCAACCTCGAAGCGGAACTGCTTCTCGTGCCGTCCACCATCGCCGGACCGGATTTCGAGGCAAAAGTCCTGCAGAACAGCGCCATTTCAGACGAAGACCTGTTCAATATCAAGCGGTATTACATCAAGAACGCGTCGGGGGACTACGATTTCGGCAGCAATTTCGGAAAAGTGGCGCAGCAGAATGCTCTGGACATTTTCGGAAGGCTCGGACTCGACCCGCAGAAGGATTTCCAGTCCAGCGGGACCGGAGAAGGGGAGATCAGCAAGACCCCGCTCTTTTCCGTCACCGTGTACATCAGCCTGGACAGTACCGGGATGAAGATCCGCGTGCCGGTCAGCGAAATCAAATTCTCCAAAACGTTTCCGATCGCGGATATCGGCATCCTTGAATATTTCGGAGCCGGCAGCCGCAAGAATGACGGATATATCCTCGTGCCGGATGGCAGCGGATCCCTGATCCGGTTCGGCAGCGGCAAGGCGATCGACGGACGATTTTCATTCCCGGTCTACGGCGAAGACGCGACGAAAGGGATCCGGTACGAGCAGGATCGCAGCCAGACCGCGACTCTGCCTGTTTTCGGGATATCCAGAGACGGGGAGGGGTTCCTTGCAGTCATCGAAAGCGGGGATTCCCTGGCCAGCATCGAAGGTGCACGGTCCGGATCGGTCAAGCGTCCTTATTCCAATGTCCATGCCGTTTTCAACCTGATCGGCCAGGATTCCGTTGTCCTCGGTGAAGGCGAATACGATGCGAAAACATATGCCTACCAGAAGTCGATCTTCGAAGGGGATCTGGCTCTGTCCTACCGTTTCTGCGAAAACGGGGAATCGGACTACACGGCGATGGCCAACCTGTACCGGGACTACCTTCTGGGCACCTACGGGAATGTCCTCGCGGATAAAAATACATCCGCGAACGCGGATGTCCTGCCTTTCTATGCGGAGTTCATCGGCGCCGTGACCGGTCCGCGTTCGTTCCTCGGATTCAGCTACGAAGGACTGGATACCCTGACGACATTCCGCCAGGCAGGGGAAGTCGCGGGCGATCTGCAAAAGGACGGGGTCGGCAACGTGAACATACGCCTCACCGGCTTTTTCAACAACGGCTATGACCAATCCCTGCCCGTCCGCTTCAAACCGCTCCGGATCCTCGGCGGCGCGTCGGGGTACAAGGATCTTCTTTCAGATGCGAAAACCGCTTCGTACACCGTTTTCACCAATGTCCTGTTCCAGACATCGTATGTCGGTGACGGATTCAACATCAACCGGAAATCCGCCAAGACCATGGACGAGCGCAACGCCCGCATCTACACGTTCTACAATCCCATCGACAAGAAGGGGTACGACCCCCGGTACATCCTGTCGCCGCGCTACCTTCCGGATGTCGTCGGCAGCTGGCTGGCCCGGGCTGTGATCCCGGATGCCGGCGCATTCAGTCTTCAGGATCTCGGCAGCAGGCTTTACCAGGACTACAACGGGAAGGCTCCCGTCACACGCGAAGAGTCCAGGACTGTCGTGACCTCCATGCTTGAACAGATCAGCGGCAAGGTGCCGCGGATCATGATGGATTCGGCCAATGCCTACGCGCTGCCGTATGCCGGAGAGGTTCTGAACGCCGCCATGTCGGACAGCGGCTACATGGTAGAGGACCAGTCCGTGCCGTTTTATCAGATCGCGGCGCGAGGGATCGCTTCCTGCGCGGGACAGCCGCTCAATACGGCAGCCGATCCGGATCAGGCGTTCCTCAAGAGTATCGAATACGGCTGCGGGATCTATTACCGATGGATCTTCGCCCCGAGCCAGGCTACGAAAGAAACGGACCAGCCGGAGCTTTATTCCCTGAATTACCAGCTGTCCTATGACGATGCGGTCCGATATTACAAGCTGGCGAACGAAGCGCTGGCGTCCGTTCAGGGCGCCGCCATCCTTCGGCATACGGCCGACACCGGCGTGAAGGACGTCACGATGACCGAATACGGGAACGGGATCCGGATCTATGTCAATTACGGAAACGAAGCGGCACAGATCGATGGCTTGACGGTCGAAGCCCGGAATTTTGCGAAGAAGGAGGGATGAGGACATGAAAAAGACCAAACTGTCTTTGCACGGCAGACGGGCGCTGTACGGATTGATTTTCATATCGCCGTGGCTGCTGGGCATCCTGCTTTTCTTCGTGAATCCGATCGTCCGCACGGTGCAGTTTTCGTTCAGCGACATCATCATCGACAAGGAAGGCGGCGGTTACAGCACGGTCTTTATCGGGATCCGGAATTTCTATGAAGCGTTCCGCGGCGATATCGAATTCCCCAAGAGGTTGCTGGCTTCTCTGATCCAGATGGTGACGGAAGTGCCGATCATCCTGATCTTCAGCTTTTTTGTCGCGGTACTGCTCAAGGACCGTTTCCGCGGCTCCACCACCGTCAAGACGATTTTTTTCCTGACCGTCGTCCTTTCCTCCGGCGTTTTTCTCCGGATGCAGGCAGAATCGGCGGGAGCGAACAGCATCGTCATCGGCGGGGCTGCGCAGAGCCTGGGCGGGGTCATGGCCAAGATGAGCACCTTTGATATCCAGGCGTTCCTGTATCAGATCGGTCTTTCGGAAAATATCATCCACTATATCGTGGAACCGATCAACAACCTGTATCTGCTGATGACCCGGTCCGGGATCCAGATCTTCATTTTCCTTGCCGGGCTGCACTCGATTTCCCCATCGCTTTATGAAGCCTGCCACATTGAAGGAGCGACCGGCTGGGAAGCGTTCTGGAAAGTGACGTTCCCGATGGTCAGCCCGCTCATCCTGGTCAATACGGTGTATACGGTCATCGACTCCTTTACCTCTTACACCAACACTACGATCGACTACATCTGGAACACCGCGTTCGGAACATCCGTACGATTCGCTTATTCGAGCGCACTTTCGCTGATCTACTTTGTCATCGTCGGCGTCGCCCTGGCAGTCATATCGGCGGCGGTTTCAAGGAAGGTGTTTTATCAATGAGGGAGAGAAGAATGGTTCTGAAGTTGCCTTTCGATGAGAAAAAGCTTTTAAACAGGTCCAAGACTGCGGTCTGGAAACTGTTCCGGAGCCTGCTGCTGACAGGATTCTGCTTTGCGATCCTGTATCCGCTCCTGATCATGCTTTCCAAATCCTTCATGAGCCTGGACGATATCATGGACAATTCGGTGTTGTTTTTCCCGAAAAACATCTCCACCCTGTTCATCGAAACCGCGTACAAGCAGCTCGATTATCTGAGATCGCTGCGGAATTCCGTTTTCCTTTCGTTCTTTGCCATGGCTGCCCAGACGTTTGTCTCCTGCTTTGTCGGATACGGATTCGCACGATTCAACTTTCCGCTAAAAAAGTTTTTCTTCGTGATCGTGATCATCACGATCGTCATCCCGCCGCAGCTGATCATGGTCCCTCTGTATCTGCTTTTCCAGTTCTTTGATCCGCTCGGACTGATCTCCTTATTTACGGGAAATCCGGTCAATCTGCTGAACTCCTTCACCCCGTTCGTGCTGTTATCTCTTACGGGCCAGGGGCTGAGGAACGGATTGTTCATTTTCCTGTTCAAGCAATTTTTCACGAACATGCCGAAAGAAATGGAAGAAGCGGCCATCGTGGACGGTGCCGGGATTTTCCAGACGTTTTTCAAGGTCTTCATCCCGAACATCGTCACGCCGATCGTCACCGTGGGACTGTTCTCCTTCGTATGGCAGTACAACGACACGATCTACAGCGGCCTTTTCCTGAAAACGCTCAAGGTCCTTCCGATGATGTACCGGAATCTGTACGGCATCAGCGGACAGATCGAATACAACGGGATGGTGATCACCAACATCGATGTCCGGCTGGCTTTCATCGTAGCCGGGCTGAAAGCGGCCGGCGTCCTGATGATGCTGGCACCGGTGATCCTGCTTTATATTGCCGGAAACAAGTTCTTTGTGCAGAGCGGATAAGAAATACTTCATTACGGTCAGCTTGAAATGTACAGGTGCGGAAACAGGCTGAGTTGTGGATACATCTGTATTTTTAAGAGGATACCAACGATTCTGAAAGGAGAAAACATGAACACGAAAAAGACTCTATCATTGCTTCTTTGCGCAGCGATCATCGCAAGCCTGGGGATCTTCTATTCTGTCGGCGTGACCGCTCAGGATTCAATCGTCATGAATACGAGCGCCTACAATGACATGAACCTGATCCCGGACAAAGTCGGGACATTCTACTACAAAGAGAAGGACGTCGCGTCCGGCAATCTGTCGGACCTGACTCTCGGCGGGGACTTCTGGTCCGGATCGGACGGGCTGTGGCTTGCCAATTGCCCGCACAAGGTCACGGACGTCCCGGCAGGGAAAGCGAGCATGATCCAGTGGGAGGCCGATGCGGCCGGGACCATCTCGATCGTCAATATCGGCTCTTACGGACCTCATGCCCAGCAGACACAAGATGATCCGCCGACAAGGCAGACCGGAAACATGTACATCTACAAGAACGGCGACATCGATGCTCCGATTTTTGCTTCCGAAGTCACCGCGACGCCCCTGACCATTCCGGCGAATACGACGGAAGTCGCGGCCGGCGATGTCATCACGGTGGAATTCCGCGCGGGTACTGCCAATGACATGCCGAGCAAGATCTATTTTGAACTCTCTTATACGTTTACGCCGGCAGTTGTTACGCCTGTCGTCATGAACACGAGTGCCTACAATGACATGAACCTGATTCCGGACAAAGCCGGCTCTTTCTATTATAAAGAGAAGGACGTCGCGTCCGGCAATCTTTCGGATCTGACTCTCGGCGGGGACTTCTGGTCCGGATCGGCCGGGCTGTGGCTTGCCAATTGCCCGCACAAGGTCACGGATGTCCCGGCAGGGAAAGCAAGCATGATCCAGTGGGAGGCCGATGCGGCCGGGACCATCTCGATCGTCAATATCGGCTCTTACGGACCTCATGCCCAGGAAACCCAGACAGATCCGCCGACAAGGCAGACCGGGAACATGTACATCTACAAGAACGGCGCCATCGACGCTCCGATCTTTGCTTCCGAAGTTACCGCCAATCCCCTGACCATTCCGGCGAACACGACGGAAGTCGCGGCCGGCGATGTCATCACGGTGGAATTCCGCGCGGGCACAGCCAATGAACTGCCGAGCAAGATCTATTTCGAACTTTCCTATACCTTCACACCGTCTGCCGCACAGCCGACAGCGGAACCTACGGCAGAACCTACGGCACAGCCGACGGCGGAACCCACGGCGGAACCTACCGTAACACCTACAACACAGCCGACATCGGAGCCTACGGCGGAAGTCACCGCCGAACCGACGGATGAAGCAGCTCCCCAGACCGGGGACAGCGGCCTTGCATTCCCGCTCATCCTCGCGGCGGCAGGCCTCGCGGCAGCAGTCGTCGTGATTCGCAGAAAATCCTTCCGCCTGAACTGACGGAAAACAACGCGGACAGACACCGGCATTGCGGGCAGCCCCGCAATGCCGGACCTCCGCGGACCCACGAAAATAAATGACGGATCGGGGAAGGGAAAATGACATTATTCAGTAAGAACGCTCCGGGCTCCGGAAAGCCCGGGCTGAGGCATATCGCATCGATTGCGATTTTCGCCGTGCTTGCAATCATTGTCGGCACAGTCGCCGTTAAAACAGGTATCCTTGACCGGAGGGCCGGCGGCAGCAGCGGGCAGGACAGCATGCTGTCCTCGCAGCCCGGCAGCGGATCTTCAGCCGCATCATCCGGGCAGGGACCGCAATCCGCGGAAGGCTCTTCTGCCGGATCATCGGACAGCCTGCCTGAGTCGGGAAGCCTGCCGGCCGGATCGTCCGCCGTGTCGCAGACGAGCGCTGGAAATTCCTCGGAGACATCGCCGCAGCCGTCCGCAACGCCGACCGATGCACAGGAGGCCGATTTCATCCCGCAGGTCGGGATCTGGTACAGCACCTGGTATGCCAAACTCGACCCGTCCACGCCGGGCTATACGACAGACAACCGGTTCCCGCAGTTCAACACCTGGATCGCGTGGAATATTCCCTATCTGCCCCTGGGACCGTCCGGGAACTTCGAAACGTACGATTCTCTGGACGAAGAGGTCCTGAGCTACCATATCAAAGTCATGACGGAAGCGGACATCGACTTCATCATCATGGACCAGACCAACAATATCGATGTCGAGAACGGTTATATCAACGCGCGTTCGATCAAAATGGCCCAAACCATCAAGAAGTGGAACGACACACCCGGACATCAGCTGCTGAAATACAGCTCTGCCATCGGGGCCTTCCAGTTCACGGGCAATCCTGCATCGATCGAGATCGAAGCCAAAATGATCTATGAGCGATACAATTCGCAGGATTTCGGCGGACCCGACTACCAGTATTATCTGGACGGAAAGCCGCTGCTGGTCATATATGCCGGAAATACGTACATCCCGCTCTGGGATGATTATTCAGGATCCAAAACATACGCGGAAAAATTCACGATCCGCTGGGCCAACAACGCGAACACACCCGGCTATTACGGCTGGGCCTACAACCGCGGAAGCGTCTACAACGAAGAAGCCGTCGTAGTGATGCCCGGATGGCGGAACAATGTCGGAGCGACGCCCGTTCTCCGGAGCGCCGGTGAATGGTACAGGGATTCCTGGGATGTGGTTCTTAAAGCTGAGAAAAAACCGAAGATCGTCGTGATCAATTCGTTCAATGAATATGCGGAACGGACGGCGGTATGGACCGCCGACACGTCCCCGATGTCCGGGATGCCCAATGAGCTCGACAAGTGGCGCAACGCGGAAGGCGAGATGGATCCGGACATGTATTGGGAAATGACGGTGGAAAACATCAGAGAGTATAAGGGCTGATTTCATGATGCTGAGAGTAAAAAGTAAAAATGCAGGCAAGGCCGCATCCGGATTCACCGCTCTTGTGATCGCGGTGGCTGCGGCTGCTTCCCTGACAGGAGGTTGTGGAATGCGAACGGACGATCTGTCTTCATCGGAATATTCATCCACGGGGACATCAAGTCCGGTGATATCATCACCATCCGCAGAAAGCGCCGAAGACAGCGCCGAAAGCAGCGCCGCCGCGACGCCGACCCGGGGGCCCGGTCTTTCGGAAATATCCGGGGTGTCCGATCCCTCATCCTCCGCCGTCCATTCCTCCGCGGCGCAGACGTCGAAGACTTCCGCCGCGCCGACCGCGACGCCCGGTCCCTCGGCCCGTCAATACTACGACTCCCGGGTCGGCATCTGGTACACCGTATGGTGGCAGGACAACAAGGACACCAACCCGTTCCGATCCATGTACAGCCACTGGGAAGACTGGAGCAGGATGAAACCCGTGCGAGGCTATTACAGCTCCGGTGACCCAGCGATCATCCGTGAACACATGGGCCTTTTCAACCGGTACGGCATCGATTATGTGATCCTGGACGACACCAACGGCCATTTCAACGACGGCGGCTCCATCGCGTCGAATATCAACAGCATCTTCGCGACGGTCCGCGACATGGGAGAGGACAACGCCCCGCAGATCGCGGTGGCACTCGGCGGAGCTTTCGGCGATCCCAACGCGGCGGATCCCTACGGATCGATGCAGAAAGAAGCCGACTATATATATACACGGTATGCCAGCGATTACGACGACATCTATTTTTCATGGAAAAACAAACCGCTGCTGATCACCTACGGTGTGGTCAAATACATGACATGGGAAGACCCGCGCTACTCGGTGCGCAGGGCGACGGGCAATGTCAACGAATGGCGCGTATCCGGAACACCTCTTCCCGAAACGGGGATCTGGGGATGGGTCTTCAATCACGAAGTGGACAATCCCGAAGTGTACGGCGTGATTCCCGGGTTCAACAAAGGAGTCATCCAGGGTGATACGGCAAGCACCTGGATGGACCAGATCCTTAGAAGGCAGGGCGAGCAGTATATGGACATGTGGCTGGCGGCCATCAAGGCAAACCGCGATACGATCGTCATCACATCCTGGAATGACTTCGCCGAAGAGCCGGCCATCGAGGCGATGGATCCGCGGCCCGACAACGAGGTAATGGAAGACGCGCAGCGGGTAGGATATCCGTTCAACATCCGGCATATCCGGGACCTGTCCAACGGAACCGACCGGCATAACATCTGGCTGGATTATTACGGGACCCATTGCCCGTATTGGTATGAAGAAATCACCTGGGCATACGCGTCGCTCAAAACGACTCTGCTGGACGGGTATTACTACCGGGAGGAAAGCGATCCGGATGTCTACCGGTACAAGAACGGCGAATTGGAAAAACAATCCGCGATGCCGCACGGCCATCCGGTCATCCGGATCCCGGACGGATATTTCAGCTGGTTTTTCGAAGGATGACAGCACGACGGCCAAGGCCGCATCCATCAAGGAGGAACACATGAAAAAGCTTATCAGAATGATGGTAACGTCCATCTTCCTGTTTACCGCGCTGGGGATGGCTTCCTGCGCGGGCGGCACGCCCACGGGAAATGTCTCCGGCGGATCATCCGGCTCCGGCGTTCCGGCCGGAAAGGAATACTACACGTCCAAAATCGGCATGTGGTACACCGTCTGGTGGCAGAGCAGCGGGGAGGAAACTCCTGCGCAATACCGCCAGTTCGCCAGCCACTGGAATGACTGGAGCCGCCTGGAGCCGGTGCGCGGATTTTACAGTTCCGGCGATCCCGACATCATTAAGGAGCACTTCACGCTGTTCAAGCAATATGGCATCGACTATCTGATCATCGATGATACGAACGGTCATATGAACGACGCCGGATCGATCGACTACAATATCACTCAGCTTTACAAAGTCGCGGATGAGATGGGGCCGGAAAATGCACCCCAGCTTGCGATCGCTCTCGGAGGATCCTTATCGAACGGCGGGATATCACGGGATGACGCCGTGCAGTCGCGCAATCTGGAAGCCGGATCGATCAAAAGCAAATACGTGGATGCATATCCCGAACTGTATTTTTCCTGGAAAGGCAAACCGCTGCTGGTCAGCTACGGGCTGACGAAATATTTCGACTGGGATTCGCCTCTGTTTACCGTGCGCCACGCGACCGGCAGTTTCTACGAAGCCTATTTCTCCGCGGAAGGTGTCCCTTCCACCGGATTCTGGGGCTGGGTCTTCAGCGGAGAAAGCGACAGCAGGGAAGTCTACGGCGTCATACCGGGATTCAATAAAGGAGCTATCCCATCCCAGACCGCGGGCGTCATGGTCGACCAGATCAAGCGCCGGCACGGGGAGCATTATATGGATCTCTGGCTTAAGGCGATCCAGGAAAACCGTGAGACGATCGTGATCACATCCTGGAACGATTTCGCCGAGGAACCCGCGATCGAGGCGGCAAAACCGCGGGATGACGCGGAGATCGACCGGATCGCGGCGTCGATCGGCTATCCGTATGATGCGCGCCAGGCGCGGGACAAGCTCAACGGCGATGACAGGCACAATGTCTGGCTTGATTATTACGGAGATCTCGCGCCTTACTGGTACGAGGAAATCACATGGGCGTACGCTTCGCTCAAAACGACGCTGCTGGACGGGTATTATTACCGTGAAGACAACAGCGTGGACATATTCCAATACCTTGACGGAAATCTGGTCAAGCAGACCGCGAAGCCCCACGGACACCCGGTCATCCGGATCCCCGCCGGCTATTTCGAGTGGTTTGCCGCCCAAAAATGAACACCAAGGAGCAAGTATGAAAGACGGATTTATCAGCTATGAAAATATCGTGTGCCTGGGGGAACTGGCCTACCGGGCAAATGCGGACTTCACAAGGCTTGAGGGAAGGCACTGGCGGCCCGGCACGATATTCGACATGTCACCGTCCTGGCCGGGGGATTTTCCCGGCCGGGGGATCCTCGGACTGGTCCTCCTGTCGCAGAGCACCCACAGGCGCGCGGCATTCCTGGATGAAATCATGGAAAAGCTGCCCGGAATGCTCAATGAATTCCATTATTTCGGGAGCCCCATCCGCTCCGATTGCCTGGATGAGCAGCAACTTTCGGGCAACAGCTGGTTTCTGCGTGCCATGTGCGAGCATTACCTGTGGAAAAAGGATGCGTTATCCCTGCAGTTCCTCAAGGATATGGTCCGGTACATGATCCTGCCGTGCAAGGGACTATATGATGCATACCCGATCCTCAGTTCTGTCCGTCACAGGATCGGAGAGATGTCGGGCAGCCTGTTCAATGGGAAGGACGGCGTCTGGGAACTGTCTTCCGACAATGGCTGTGCCTTCATCCTCATCGACGGCGCCAGCCATGCCTACCAGATCCTGGGCGATCCTCAACTGCGTCAGGTGATCGACGAGATGATCGGCCGATTCCTGTCCGCCGACCTGATGAAATACGAGTTCCAGACGCATGCGACGCTCTCCGCCACCCGCGGGATCCTCCGGATGTACGAATGCACGGGCGAATCCCGGTATCTCGAGAACGCCGTCAGGATCTACGACTTCTACCGCTCCGCCGCGATGACCGAGAATTATGCCAATTTCAACTGGTTCGGAAGACCTGACACGTGGACCGAACCCTGCACGATCATCGACAGCATGATCCTTGCGATGAGTTTGTGGGAAAAAACCGGCGAAACGAAATATCTCCAGGATGCCAACAGCATCTATGTGAACGGCATGGGCCATGCCCAGCGTCCGAACGGCGGTTTCGGATGCGACAAATGCAGCGGTGTTTCGGATGTCTACCTGCAGGGCAGCGGAGACACCGCCTCGGATGCCTATTGGTGCTGCTCGATGCGCGGCGGGGAAGGCCTGAGCCGCTGCATTGCCTATTCGGCTTTCCAGGATGATGACGCGATCTATTTCCCGATGTACAATACCGCGGAAATGCGCTTTGCGGTCGGAGGGAAAGCGCTGGTCCTGTCGGAGCGGAATGATTTTCTCGCAGACGGAACCCTGACGTTCAGGATCCTGAAGAACGAGCTGGACGGACCGGTGCGCCTGAAAGTGTTTCTGGCGGAAGGGATCGTCAGGGAAAATGTATCGGCGAAAATGAACGGGACTTCCTTGTCTTTCTTCATCGAATCGGATTTTCTCGGGATCACGGTCAGCGGCGCCGCGGGAGACAGCATCCGGATCAGCCTTCCGGTCTCCCTGGAACAGCTCAGCGCGGAAACATCCGAAAAGTACCGGGACCACATCAAGTTCCGCCACGGGCTGCATCTGCTCGGCGCCCGATCGGACAAAGAGCTTTCCGCAGCGGAGGTCCTGGACGGCCTGACCTATGTTTCGGACGGCCGGTATGTCAATACGAAGGCCGGTATCACACTGGAACCGGTCAACGATCTGCTGACCATGACGGATGACGAGGCAAGGCACAGTAAAAGGCAGATCCTGTTCAAAAGAGGCTGACCTGATTTTTCCGGGAGGAAGAAGAAACGATGGATATCAAAAAACCAGTAAGGGTCATGATCATCGGATGCGGCCAACGGGGGATCGACCCTTACGGCATCGTCATCCGGGACAACCCGGATCTTTTCAGGCTTGTGGCGGCAGCCGACCCGGATCCCGAACGGCTCCGGATGGCGATCGAACAGAGCCGGAGCACGGCCGCCGGCTATGCGTCCGGGGAGGAACTTCTCCGTCAGCCGCTCATGGCGGATCTTGTGATCGTGGCGACACAGGATCGCCTTCATTACCCCTTCGTGACCGCCGCGCTGCGCAAGGGATACCATGTCCTAGTGGAGAAGCCGATCTCTCCGGTGCCGGAGGAGTGGCGCGGCATCGCGGCCACCGCCGCCGCCTGCGGGAGAAAAGTCTTCGTCTGCCATGTGCTCCGGTATACGCCGTTTTACACCTTCATCAAGGAAGCGATCCTTGCCGGCGAGATCGGCGATGTCGTGTCGGTCCAGCAGATCGAAAACGTCGCCTACTGGCATCAGGCACACAGTTTCGTCCGCGGAAACTGGCGGAATTCCGTCGAATCCTCACCGATGATCCTTGCGAAAAGCTGCCATGATCTCGACATCATCCTGTGGCTGACGGGCAGAAACTGCCTTCGAGTCTCTTCGTTCGGCGGCCTCTACCTGTTTCGCAGGGAAATGGCTCCGGAAGGCAGCACGGAGCGATGCGACGGCTGCCCTGTCAGGGACTGTCCGTACAATGCGTACACGATTTACATCGACAGCAGCTTCGGCTATAAGACCGGATACCGCGGATGGCCTCTCACGGTTCTGACCGAAAAGCTCGATACGGAAGACAGCATTCTGCAGGCCATCAAAGAAGGGCCGTACGGACGCTGCGTCTACCGCTGCGACAATGACGTGGTGGATCACCAGGTCGTCAACATGGAGTTCGACGGCGGGGTCACCGCTTCGTTCACGATGTGCGCTTTTACGAACTGCGGAGGCAGGAACATCAAGGTCATGGGCACCCAGGGCGATATCATCGGCGATATGGAAAAAAACACCATTGCCATCCAGGCGTTCGGAAAGCCTGCACGCGTCATCAACATCAATGAACTGGGACTGGACATGTCAGGACACGCCGGCGGGGACCGCCGTATGATGCTGGACATCGCGGAGATCCTGACGGATCCCGGGTCCAGCGCGATCGGGCTGACTTCAATCGAGTACTCGGTCCAGAGCCATGAGATGGCGATCGCGGCAGAACAATCCAGGCTGGCCGGCGGCCGGCCTGTCGACATACGACACTGAGAAAATACGAGGGGGATCCACTACATGAAATACTGGGGTAAAATTTTGATATGGACTGTCTATGCCGCGATTTTCCTGACATCCTGCGGCCGGATCCCGGATGGCGCGGGTTCGAATGCCGGATCCGGCCTGTCCGGATTATCCGGTGTGTCATCGGGACCGGACCTCTCCGGATCCGGAGACGCTGCAGGTTCGTCCGGAGCATCTTCCGCTCCGAGCGGATCGCAGAGCGTGGAAACCTCCTCTGCGGGTTCTTCCACCCCGGAGAGCCGCCCCGACCAGACAAACGGTTCCTTTCTCGACGCGAAGTCCGGCATGCCCGATTTCAGCGCGGATGAGATCAAGCGGCAGAAAGAAGCGGGTACGCGTCTGGTGGCCGACATTGTCACCGCCGCAAAGGACCTGTCGAAAAAGGAATTCGTGATCCCGGCAGGGAATTACGGGTTCGGCCTGAGTAAAATGGTCAATGGCGTCGCTTCGGCCTTTGTCCTGCGGGATATCCACCGGCCGGATGACAATCCGTTTGTCATTAAAGCTTATGATGTCACTTTCTGGATCGAGCTGTCCGGGAAACCGGCTCCGAATTGCTCGAGAGGCGTCCATCTGCTCAATTGCGACAATATCGCGATCGAAGGCCTGACGGTCGACTCCTATGTATCAAACACCATCGAAGGCAAACTGACGCAGATCGATGTCCCGGGAAACCGGATCGAGATCAAGCTTTCCGAAGGCACCATCACCAATGAAAACACGATCCT
>CAZDPQ010000034.1:0-22027 GCA_964507305.1 uncultured Oscillospiraceae bacterium | reverse complement strand
GACCCGTGGCTTTGCGTCCCCGTCTTTCGATCGGGTATGCTATGAGCAATTTGTCTCTCGTTATGCAGGTGCGTTGAGAGAATAGGGTTCTCTCATTTGCCATTATACATAGTTTTCACGGAAATGCAATAGTTTTCCCCTAAATTGTTACATTTATATTACAAAAAAATTACGATACCGGCTGTTTCCAGTCTGAGAACCGGGAAGACGGGGCCGGGAACGCCTTCCAAGCAGCCTCTGCGGCCCCATCCAGGCTGCAGGCCGGGGCTCCTGTCCAGCGGAAATTGTTACAGTTCCAGTCCTTTTCTGTAACATTCCGGAACTCCGATGGCTTGCGCGCGTTTTCCTTATGTTGTAAGCTCTTCCCCCGTCTCGATGTCAAAATAACGTGTGGAATAAGGCTCCATGGTAATGGGGACCGATGATCCGTTCAGAGGCCTCACCGTTTTTTCTCCGCCGAACACCGAATAGATGCCGATGATCCCGCCGCCAACCGTCACATAATCTTTCAGCACCGTGTTTTCGATGTACACTCTGGCGCCGGCTTCGTTCAGAAGCGTTTTATAAAAGGAAACATCCGCGCTGAGAGGAAGGCCGAAATAATAGACTTTGCATCCGTTGACGGTCTTCACTGCCGCGCTGACGGCTCCGTCTCCGAACGTCCCGATGGTCTGCGCGCTGCTGTCGCGGACTTCAAACAGCGATGTCACGCCGTTCGCGTTCAGAACATAGCTTTTTCCTCCGAGGGTCACCGTGGCAACCGGGGAAACCCCGGCCGCCTTCAAGACGGTCATGCCTGTAAGATCGGATATCAGCGCCGGATCGTTTTTCGTGCCGTCGGTATACCCGGCTCCCGACATGAAGACCACGGATCTGCCGTCTTTCATGACATGGTCCCTGATGTAGGCTCTGTCATCCGCGCTCAAGGCGAACGTGTTGCCGAAAATGACCATCTTGTATTTCGACAGGTCGGCCAGCTTCAGGTCCATCAGGAAAATCCTGTCAAACGCCGTGCCGGTGCCGAGGAGCTTGTCCGACATGTCTTCTGTGATCTTGAAGGTGAGCGGATCGATCCTTGCCGGTTTGACATAATCAAACGAATCCATGTCGTAGACGACCAGGATTTCCGATTTCTTTTCATACGGCTGCTCCAGAAAACGTTCGGACATCGACAACAACTTTCCCGCTGTCGACAGCATGGCGGGGGTGCTCCACCATCCGCCGCCCTGGCTGTTCGGGCCGAAATCATACCACCACTGGCCGGCGTTTTCCGTAAATGTATACATGTAATTCCGCTTCATGATCGCGATGGACTGCTGCTCGTCCTGAGGCTTGTCGGGCCAGCCGAGTCTCGGATCGAGATAGGTCCCCACATCGTGCTCGCTGACCCACACCTTGCCGTTCAGGGCAAGGCTTTCCGCCAGGGTGCGGAAGATCCCGGACCCCATCATGTTCCGCGAGGACAGCGGTCCGGAAAAATAATCCAGATACGGGCTTTTGAAAATCGTCCGGATATCGAACTGGCTGGACTGGGTGCCGACCGTCCAGGCGCCGTAGAAGTAGCCGTAAAACACGCCGGTGATGACAGGCCTCGTCCAGGTTTCCTTCACGATTTTGGCAAGGCCGTTGACCAGTCCGCTGACGACCGCATGCTGGCAGTCATAATAGTCGATCACATACCGGTCCAGCGCGGGATCGCGGAAATCCCCGTCCGTCACCTCATACCGGCGCTGATACGACGGCACCGTGATCTCATCCGTGCTTTTATAATCCGTCTTCCAGGCGGCGTTGATTTTTTCCAGCGTCTGGTATTTATCCATCGCGTACGCGATGAACTTCTGCCGCATCGGCTCGGACGCGTCGGGCTCATCATAGATGCCGTAATAATGCCATTCGCCGTAAACGCCTCCGCCGATGTGGTAGCCGATGATATGGTCTCCCTCCGGCGTCTTTTCGACTTCCTGGAGAAACAGCCTGAGATATTGCTCGGCAAACTCCCTGTATTTGTCGGATGCGAGGCTCTCGGCCGAATTTCCGCCGAATGTGTTTTGAGCCGGATTCGGATTTGTCACCTTGCATATTTCGGAAGGATTCTCCTGGAGCCACCATTCGGGAGCCGACACATTGATGCGGACGAAGATCCTGGCATCCGGATCGATGCTGAGGATCCCGGATAGCTGCTTCCTGATGCCCGCGATGTCGAATGTGCCTTTTCGGCTCAAGGAATATTTGAACCACATGTCCGTCTGGATGATGTCATACCCCTGCTGCACAAACTCACCGATGCTTTTTTTCGTAATGCCAAGCCAGGTCTGGCGTCCCTGCTCCGTGCTGGAATACATGATGGGCGCCGCAGGCCGGCCGTTCACGAAAAAGACATTCCGGTTCTTGTAAGGCGCTACCTTGCCTTCGAGCGTGCCGCTGGAAACATGGATGCTGTTGGTGAAGGTCAGATAGCCTGCCTTGATGGAAAAGGCCGGGCCGATGGACCTCTCGTCGATCCAGAGCATGTCATCCGCAGCGGCGACAGGCACCGGAAGCGCGGTCTTCTTACCGTTCACCAGGGCATTTTCGGCGCCCGCCCTGACTTCGAGGGAGAAATTTTTCCCCCGGATCACCGCGGCATCCCCGTTTATATCGCAGGCATATCCAAGAGACGCAGCCGCGTCCTCCAGCGATACGAGGTAACGGACTTCGTTCCCGGCCCTGTATTTCTGTACGGGGCGCGTGAGAGGGTACTTCACCCAATCCACTTTATACATAACGTCACTGTCGCTCAATCGATCCACCTCCAATACGGGATCCGTAATCGTCCCGAAAGCTTTATCCCGCAGATACCGGCTGAGCGCAAAACCGCCTGCGCCCAAGGCGAAAATGACCGCCGCCGCGATCACGATGAGTCGTATGCGCTTCCCTGACAATGCCATCTCCCGCCCTTCTTCTGCATTTTGCGATCATTATACTGTACTTTTTTTCTTTGCGCAAATGAAAATCCGGCAGGATCGCCGTGTCGCCCGAAAGCCGCGAAAGCCCGGGAACCGCGGCCTGCCGCTCTTTATGGTATAATGGGACCAGGGAAAACGCGGAATTTCCGGTAAGGAGGACGGCTGATGGATCTGAAGACAAGGACAAGCACGCTGGCGCTGGTGCGCAGGATTTTCGACAACCGTCAGAGCACGGTCCCCCGGATCGTCACGCATTCCGAAAAGCCCGCGTTCCGGCCCGGCAGGCCGATCTTCCAGCCGTTTCCACGCACATCCCCGGAGTCCCGCGGCGTCTCATCACGCCATCTGGCCGATTTCCTGGACGCGCTCCGCGAAGACCGGACACTCGATCCGCACCATATCATGATCCTGCGCGGCGGCGCGGTCCTCACGGAGGGATCGTTCGGCGCGTATGACATGGATGTCTGGCATATCACCCATTCGATGTGCAAAAGCATCACCGGCCTGGCGATCGGCATGCTGGCCGACGATGGCCGCCTGAGCCTCGACGACAGGATCCTCCGGTTTTTCGAGAAGCGCGCGCCGGCGATCGCGCTCATCACACACAAGAACATGACCATCCGGCATCTGCTCACCATGTCCAGCGGCGTGGTCTTCAACGAGGCGGGAGCCGTCACGGAGAAGGACTGGGTGCGCTGTTTCCTCGAATCGGCGGTGCCGGCCGAGCCTGGCAAGCAGTTCAATTACAACAGCATGAATACCTACATGCTCTCGGCGATCATCCGGGAGGTGTCCGGCCAAAGCCTGACCGGTTTTCTGGAGGAACGGCTTTTCGGACCGCTGGGGATCCGGGATTTCTATTGGGAGACCTGTCCGATGGGGATCGAGAAGGGCGGGTGGGGTCTATACATCCGCCCCGAGGATGCCGCGAAGATCGGGCAGCTGGTGCTTGGCGGCGGTGCGTGGGGCGGCAGGCAGCTCATTTCCCGCGCCTTTCTGGAGGACGCCCGGACCGCGCACATGAAAACGCCTTCCAGTCTGGGCGGCTATGATTACGGATACCAGATCTGGGTCGGAAGGGAACGGAACACTTTTTTGTTCAACGGGATGTACGGCCAGAACGTGATCGGTTTTCCGGACACCGGCATCCTGGTCGTGTGCAATGCCGGCAACAACGAACTGTTCCAGCAAAGCAGCTTTTTCAAGCTGCTGGACCGTTTTTTCCCTGCGGACTACCTTCCGCCGGACACACTGCCCGAAGATCCCGGCGCGCTGGAGCGGCTGCGCATGGCGGAAGCCCGGCTGCGCGAGGATCCTTTCTGCCGGCCCTGCCGGCAGTCCGTGCGGAGCCTGCCCGGAGGATGTTTTCCGGCATGCCCGGACGGGCGGATGCTCAGCGTGAGAGCATTCTGCAGGCTCCTCGACGGCAGGACCTACCGCACGGAGGATCCTGCCGCCGCATCGGCCGGGCTGCTGCCGCTGCTGGCCCAGATGGTCCAGAACAATTACACCAGGGGTTTCCAGAGCCTCGGCTTTTCCTATAAGAAAGAACGGCTGACCCTGACGGTCACGGAAGCCGACGAGATCCACCGCTTCGCGGTCGGGTTCGGCAAGCCCGAATATACGGAGCTTCTCTTTCACGGCGAGCCATATCTGGCCGGTGTGACCGGCATCTTTACCTCCGACGAGGACGACCGCCCGGTGCTGAAGATCCGGATCTCGCTTCTCGAAAGCGCGAATGCCAGGATCCTCAAGATTTTCTTCATGAGCGGCGCGGTCACCATCCGGTGGCTCGAGTCCCCGGGGAAAACCTATGTCACGGGCGCGGCCGCGGCGATCCGGAACGAGATCCGGCTCTACCCGTTTCTCGAGAAGGTCGCATCCAGGGCCGACGGCGATTTTCTCCACTACAAGCTCTGCAGCGTGATGGAGCCGGAAATCACCGCCCGGCTGGAGTCGGACCGTTATCTGGACAGGAAGTAAAGCAGTGCCAGGATCGCAAGGCCGATCAGCACCGCGATCGCCACGCGAAGGGCCGAAACCGGCGCCTTGCCTCCCACCCGGCCGTTCTGGCCGTTTACCATGAACCGGTAAACCTTTGACTTATACCGGAAAGATGAGATCCAGACCGGCAGGAGCAGGTATTTATACTTGATCCCGGAAAAGGAAGTCCTCACGCTCAGTCCGCTGACCTGATCGGCATGGTGGTCCGCGCGGATCTTGCCGGCGATCCGGCCCTGCAGATAGCTGCGGATCCTCTCTACGGCTTTTCCCCACCCCTCCTGGAGCCCGACCGAATACCGCTCGGATACGAAGCCCGCCACGTATTCCGGCTTGTACTTGAGGTTGTTCTCCGTGTCGAACGGTTCGATCCGCGACAGCATCGACGGATCGTGCTGCGTTGTCGCGGGGACCTCCTGGTCGTTGATGAATTCGCTGTACGCACCGGACGTCGGATGCCAGTCCGTGACGGTCCGCGTGTTGCCCTTGCTGTCACGGACGGTCCGGTTGATGCCATATCGGGCGGTGTAGGTCGAATCGGTCTGGGTGTCGAAGGTCCAATACGGCAGATAGATCCCGGTAAAAGAATCCGGCCTGGCGTTTTTCTTCGCCGCCCGCGGGCAGAAAATCTTCCGGCGGATCCAGCCCGTGAACCGCTCCCCGGCCTGGTCCCGGCTGATCTTGAATACGCAGACACCGCCCGGCGCGAGCGTGTCCTGCCCTTTTTCCTCCATGACCTGGTTGGATCCGCAGTACGGGCACACGTCGGAAATCTGCAGCGCGTCGTATACGGACTGTGCGCCGCAGGACTTGCAGGTCACGGTCTTTTTCTCCGCGCCCCAGTCGCAGTTGCCTGTCGCCTGTGCGGTCTCGAAGTCGAGTTCCGCCGTGGGAGCGTCGTCGGCAGGAGTGCCGATCTCCTGCCGGTAGCCGCAGTAAGGGCAAAGCAAACCGCCCGTGGCAGGGTCAAAGTCCATGGTCCCGCCGCACTGGGGGCATTTCTTGTCGGTCTCTTCCCTGGTATCGACCCGGAGCCTGCCGCTCTCGATGTCGGATGATTCGTCCGTCATGCGCTATCCTCCGGTCTGCCGCTCAAATTTTATCATTGTCATCGAACACATCGCCGCATTCGGGACAGAATTTCGGGGGGGTGTTGGATCGCTCCGGCTCCCACCCGCACTTGTTGCACTTATAAGCGGCCACGCCCGCGGGCCTCGGCTTTCCGCACTCCATGCAGAATTTGCCGGTGTTGCCGGCGGCCCCGCACGAACAGGTCCACTGCTCCGGCGCGCCCGGCCTGGGCTTGCCGCAGTTTACGCAGAACTTGCCGGTGTTGCCGGCCGTCCCGCATCCGCATGTCCAGCCTGCCGCGGCGGACGGTGCCGCTGCGGCGGACGATGCCGCTGCTTCGGCGGATTGGCGGCTGCCCATCTCGAACAGGCTCTGCGTATTGGAGCCGCCCGCGTTCTGCGCCATACCGAGTCCCATGAAGCCCATCATGGCGCCGCCTTCATTTGCGGCCGCCGCGCGCATGGCGTCGCCCTGGGCACCTACAAGTGTGGCCGCAGCCATCGTCGGATCCCGCATGACCGCGCTTTTCTGAAGCTGCTTGATCAGCAGTTCGTCTTCCTCGGAGGCGGACACCGAGCTGATGCCGAACGACGCGACCGCGATCCCGCGGAGCTCCGTCCACTTCTGGGATAAAACCGTGTTGAGCGCGTCCGCCATCTCCATCGTATGTCCCGGCAGAGCGCTGTACCGGATCCCCATCTCGGAAATCCTCGAAAAAGCCGGCTGCAGGGCGGTCATCAGCTCTGTTTTCAGCATCCCGTCGATGTTTTCGCGGTTGAATTCGCTCTCCACATTGCCGCAGACATTGACATAGAAAAGCAGCGGATCGACGATTTTATACGAATATTCACCGTGGCAGCGGATCGCGATGTCGATGTCAAGGCCGATGTTCTTGTCCACGACCCGGAACGGCACGGGATTCGGCGTCCCGTACTTGTTGCCGAGGATTTCCTTCGTATTGACATAGTAGACTCTCTGGTCCTTGGCGGTGTCGCCGCCGAATGTAAAACGTTTGCCGATCGTCGAGAATGATTTCAGCAGCCCTTGCCCAAGTCCGCCATAGAAAATGCTCGGTTCGGTGGATGTATCGTACACGAATTCGCCCGGCTCCGCGCACACCTCGACGATTTTGCCCTGCTCGGAGACCAGCATGCACTGGCCGTTGCTAACCGCGATGATCGAGCCGTTCGTGATGATGTTGTCCTCCGCCTTCGTATTCGAACTGCGTCGGGAGGATATCCGCTTCTGCCCTTTCGCGACGAGGATGTCCGAGGTGAGCGCCTCACAGTAAAAATACTCGCGCCATTGATCCGCCAGCACGCCCGAGGCGGCTCCTGTCCCTGCCTTTATAAGTCCCATATCGCATTCCCTCCGTCATCAAATCCGCGGCCGGCCCGCATAAAAAACAGCCGGACGGGGCCGATCCTTTTCGACTGAAATTGTCCGGCGGTTCTATTGTACCATTGAAGTCCCTCCGGTGAATAGCGGATTTCACCGCAGGATTTCGCAGGATTTCACGGCATGGGCCCGCGGGAATCCCGCCAGGCGCCCGGAGGCATCCCGAACTCTTTCCGGAATGCCCGGCCGAACCGGGCTGCGTCCCCGTATCCGGTCAGCCTCGCGATCTCCGCCGGCGCCACACCCGCGCGGAGTTTTCTCTCCGCCTCCCGCAGGCGGCAGCGGATGATATACCGGTGCGGGGTCATCCCGACCAGCCGCTTGAAGTGCCGGATGAAATACTGACCGCTGTAGCCGGCCAGCCGGCTGAGCCTCCCGACGCTCAGGTCCTCGTCCATGTGCCCGGCGATATAGAGCAGGACCTTCTCGATGCTGCCATCCGGGGCGGCGAACCATCCGCGTTCCCGTCCCATCATTTCGAAAACGTCGGAGAGGGCATAAAGGATCTTCCGGTCGTCCGCGTCGACCGCGGCGGCCAGGGCAAGCAGGATCTGGCGGAGCAGCGGATCCCCGTCCGGATCGATCTCGATCAGCTCCGTGACGTGGAGAGGGAATACATCCAGATGGAGAAAAGTGCAGAACAGCCGTTTCCGTCGGTCCTGCGTCAGAGTATAGGCGGATGCCGATGGGAAAATGTACAGGAAGCCTCTTTTCAGCGTTATTGTCCGCTCTCTGCCGGCATACGCGACTTCCCCGTCACGGATGAAATAGACGCGAAGAAAGCCGCACGGCGTTTTTTCCGCAACCTCCCATTCGGGACCCACGCGTACTGTTCCATAAAGCTGCAGCATCCGCTTCCTCCCGCGTTGATTGTACCACAAAGATCCTTTCAAGATGTCACTTTTTGCCTATGATCGATCATTTTATCCCGTATACAGATACGCTTTTTGCATACTATAATGATGCCGTGACCTTTGCCATGGCGCGTTTTCCCCGGGAGGAAGCATCCCGCAGACCGGATCTTTGAAGGATCAGAAAGAAGGCCGTCCATGTCTCTGACATCCAGCGAAATGAAAACCTTGCGCGAACTGGGCGAACGCTATATGGCGTACGCGACCCTGCCCGTCCATCCGGAGAAAGTCCTGCTGTGGAGGGCGCTGAACCGCGGCCGGATGCAGCGGCCGATGGTCTGCATCGACCAGTTACCGTGGAATGAGTTGAATGGCGAAGGTGAATTGACCTGCGAGGTCGCGGATCCGTTCTGGCGCTCCGTGGAGTGGGATCTGCGGACGAAAATCTACAAGTGGGTCCATTTCCCGGTCGATATGGTGCTCGAGCCGTTCATCACGGTCCCGCGGATCTGCAGCAGCGGTCTGTACGGGCTGGCTGTCCGATCCGATTACATCGAGCTCGCTCCCGGCACGACCGCCGCCGCGCGCCATTACATCGATGTGCTCGATACCGACGAGGACATCGGCAAGATCCTTGATATCCAGTACGATACCGATGACGCTGCGGACGAGCTCCACATGCAGGAGGCGCGGGCGATTTTCGGTGATGCGGCCCCGGTCGTCAAGGGACACGGGGTCCAGATCCATCTCGGCGTCTGGGATTTTCTGACCCAATATATGGGGATCGAAAACGCCTACTACAACATCGTGGACCGTCCGGATTTCGTGCATGCCTGCATGGAAAGGATCACCGAGGCCACGCTCGCCGGGATCCGCCAGGCGGAAGAGCAGGGTCTCTTCGATGATATCAGCAATCTGTGCCATTGCTCCCATGTATATACCGACGAGATGCTGCCGGGCTTCGGCGAAGGCCGGGGCCCCGTGCCCCGCAATGGCTGGGGCTACGGCATGGCCCAGCTGTTCTCCTCAGTCTCCCCTGCGGTCACGGAGGAATTCGAGCTCCCATACATCACCCGGATGGCCGAGCATTTCGGCATGATCTACTACGGCTGCTGCGACCGGCTGGACGACCGCCTGGAAATCGTGAAAAAGATCCCGAATCTCCGGAAGGTGTCCTGCAGCCCCTGGAGCGACCGGAAGCGTTTTGCCGAAAATATCGGCGATCGCCTGGTCATGTCCAACAAGCCGACCCCGGCCTTGCTGGCGCGGGATACCGTCGATTGGGATGAGGTGCGGAAAGACCTGCGGTACACCGTAGGCCTGGCAAGAAGCAATCAGGTCAATCTGGAGCTGATTCTAAAAGATATCTCGACCGTGCGGTCCGATCCCGGCCGGCTGACCCGCTGGGCGCAGATCGCCATGGAAACGGTGCAGGAAATCTGATCCTCACAGGAAATCGGATCCTCAGATAAATCGAAGGCTGATGTCCATCGAACGCACCGTGTGGGTCAGCGCGCCGATCGAAATGATGTCGACCCCGGTCTCGGCGACTTCGCGGAGATCCTTCGCACCCATGTTGCCGGATGCCTCCACGACGGCCCGCCCGCCGATCTGCTTCACGGCGTCCCTCATCGCGCCGACCGTCATGTTGTCCAGCATGATGACGTCCGCGCCCGCCCGGAGCGCTTCGTCGATCTGAGCCGCATTCTCGGTCTCCACCTCGATCTTC
Source organism: uncultured Oscillospiraceae bacterium (assembly GCA_964507305.1). GTDB lineage: Bacteria > Bacillota > Clostridia > Saccharofermentanales > UBA5734 > JAQVYV01. Next base: position 12,032 of record CAZDPQ010000034.1, on the reverse strand, counting down.
ATCAGATGCGACGCATACCGGCGCGTCCTATCGACCGCCGGACCGATGCCGCCGGCTGCCTTGATGTGGTTGTCCTTGATCAGGATCCCGTCCGATAAATTATACCGGTGGTTGGATCCTCCGCCCACGCGGACCGCATATTTTTCCACACTGCGAAGCCCGGGCGTCGTCTTGCGTGTGTCGGCGATCACGGCCTTCGTCCCTTCGATCTGCCGCACGGCATCGCGTGTCATCGTGGCGATCCCGGAGAGCCGCTGAAGAAAATTGAGCGCGACCCGCTCACCTGTCAGGATCCCGCGCGCGCTGCCGGATATATCGGCGATAACCGCCCCTTTCTCCACCGGGTCTCCTTCTTTCACTTTGCAGTCAAGCCGGATCGTTTCGTCGAGCAGCTCGAATACGCGCTTTACGACCGGCAGGCCGCAGATCACGCCGCTCTCTTTCGCGATGAAATGCCCCTGGATCTGCGTATCGGGAGCAACGGTCGCGAGCGTCGTGATGTCGCCGTTCCCGATGTCCTCCTCGAGGGCTCTGCCGATCATCTCGTCAAGGCGGAAAATGGTCATCATGTCAAGCGCCTCCTTCGGGATCGTCATCCGTCAGATAATGGGCCCCCACGCTCTTCGTCCTCGCCAGCCCGGCCGATATGACCGCTTCGGCGATCTGCGCGCGGTTGTATGCCTCCATCGCGTCCAATGTGTCCAGTCGCTTGCTCTCCAGGCATTCCCGGATCCCGACCACTCTCTCCAGCGCGTCCGTCAGATCCTTCCGATTCCGGAGGATGCTGCATTTCTTCGTCATCAGGGTCCGGATCTCGCCGCTGCAGGCGTCAAAATCCAGGTCTTCCTCCTGCGGCCCCGCCGCCTGCCCCGCGCTGGTCGCGGGCAAGACAGGGGCTGCCGGAACGGATGCCTGTGAGCCGTTGATGTCCTCAGCGCAGCGCCTGCCGAACACGAGGCACTCGAGCAGAGAATTGCTCGCCAGCCGGTTGGCGCCGTGGATCCCGGTGCACGCCGCCTCGCCGCAGGCATACAGTCCGGGGATGCCGGTCCGCGCGGTCGTGTCCGTCCGGATCCCGCCCATGAAATAGTGCTGGACGGGGATGACCGGGATCCAGTCGGTGGCGATGTCGATCCCGCGGCTCATGCACTCGCTGTAGATCGTCGGAAAACGATTCTTCAAAAACTCTCTCGGCCGTGATGTGATGTCCAGGTAGACATACGGGATGTTGCTTCGGATCATCTCCCGGATGATCGCCCGGGAGACGATATCCCGCGGCGCAAGGTCTGCCAGCGGGTGCACCCCCTGCATAAAAGGCTCCCAGCGGCGGTTCCGGAGGATCGCCCCTTCGCCGCGCAGCGCTTCCGAAATCAGGAAAAAACGCCCGCTCTCATCCGGATGCACCAGGGCGGTCGGATGGAACTGTACGAACTCCATATCCTTGAGGACGGCGCCCGCCCGGGCGGCGGCCGCGATCCCGTCGCCGGTCGCGCACAGGGCGTTCGTGCTGTTGCGGAAGACCCGCCCGATGCCGCCCGACGCGATCACGACCTTCGCAGCCTCGAAGATGTACGGGATCCGGTCCGGACCGTAGGCGACCGCCCCCGCGGCCGCGCCCGAAGCGTCTGTCAGGATGTCCGAAACGAACATGTCATCGATGATCTGCAGATTATCCCTCTGAAGGGACACCTCGTACAGCCGGCGGGTCAGGTTTAGTCCCGTCGCGTCGCCGCCGCTGTGCAGGATGCGGTTCTTCGAATGTCCGCCCTCCCGGGTGAGGAGCAGCTTGCCGTTCAGGATATCAAAGGGGACGCCGAAATGGATCAGCTCCCGGATATTCGCCCAGGCCTCATCCACCAGGACCCTGACAGCCTGCTCGTCGCAGAGTCCGGCGCCGGCCTCCAGCGTGTCGCGGAAATGCAGCTCCTTGCTGTCATGGTCGACCGGCGGTTCAATGACGGTCGCGATGCCGCCCTGGGCGTACATCGAGTTGCTGTTTTTCGATCCTGCCTTATTGAGCAGGATGCATTTGAGATCCGGATCCAGATTCAGAGCTGTGTAAAGCCCCGCGGCGCCACACCCGATGATCAGGACGTCCGCCCTGACCTTTTCGGCATCTTTCATTTCTCCGTCATACAGATATCGTCTCATATTCCTGTCTTTCCATCCGCTCCGTCAGATCCGGACCGCCAGCATCCGGTCCAGGCTCGTGACCGCCCTGGTCCGGATCCCCTCGTCGACCTCGATCGCATATTGCATCCGATCCAGAGCATCGTACACGCTTTTCAGCGTGGTCTTCTTCATATTCGGGCAGACCATGGCGGTATTCAGGATAAAAAATCTTTTATCCGGGCAAAGCTGCTCGAGCCGGTGCAGGATCCCCATCTCGGTCCCGATGAGGAATTCCTTCCGGTCGGACCGGACGGCGAAATCGATGATCTGCGATGTGCTGCCTGTAAAATCTGCCAGTTCCGCGACATCGGGCCGGCATTCGGGATGGACCAGCAGGAGCGCGTCCGGCCGGGCTTCCCTTGCCCTGCGGACATCCTCGGGCCGGATCCTGTCATGGGTCGGGCAGAATCCGTCGAACAGATAGACCTTTTTCGCCGGGACGAACCTTGACACATAATGTCCCAGATTTCGGTCCGGAATGAAGATGATCTCTTCCTCTGACAGAGACAGGACGACTTTCACCGCGTTGGACGATGTGCAGCAGATATCGCTCATCGCCTTGATCTCCGCGCTGGAATTGACATAGCAGACGACCGCGGCTCCCGGATGCTCCTCCCGGAGACGTGCGACATCCCCGGGCCCGATCATGTCCGCCATCGGGCATCCCGCATATTTCTCAGGCAACAGGACGGTCTTGCGCGGGCTGAGGATCTTCGCGGTCTCGGCCATGAAGCGGACGCCGCAGAACACGATCACATCCGCATCGGTATCCCGCGCCTTCCGGCTCAGGTCCAGCGAATCTCCGACGAAATCGGCGATATCCTGAACCTGCGGCCACTGGTAAAGGTGTGCCAGGATCACCGAGTTCCGCTCCTGCTTCAATCGGCGAATCGCCTCGGCATACTCACCGAACTCCTGCAACTGCTGCTGCGTGTACACTCTGCACCTCTTCTCCCGGCCGGCGTTCCGGCTGTTCCCGGCAAGTCTTCGGAAATTCATTATATGCTTGATTGCAGGCAAAGACAACCTTCGCGGGCATGATGTCCGGAAATATTCAGTTCTCTTCCTGGAGCTTCCTGCGCCGGATGAAAATGGCTAGGGCGAACAGGATCGCGATGAACAGGATCTGCATGGCAAGCTCTTTTGCGATCATGCCGCTGAAAAGCGCCGGGCCGCTCCCCCCGGCATTGATGATCCGGTTCGCACGCACATACCAGTACGTCGGGGTGAAGGAACCGATCTTCAGCACAGTGTCGCTCAGCATCTCCTGCGGGACGAAAACACCGGTCAGGAAACTCAGGCCGAGTGCAAGGATGTTGACCACCGCCGCCAGCGCGCCGCGTCCCTTGACGACCGATCCGACGGTAAAGCTGATGGCGACGCAGACGATGGTATAGGTCAGTGTGTTGACCCCGTAATACAGGATGATCGGATCGAACAGGCCCGGACCGAAAACGAAAAACGATGTCACGAAGAGGATCGCCCAGACGGCCGCCGCGAACACCACATTCGCCGCGATCAGCTGGGCGTTCATGCTGGACTGCGACAGCGGCGACGCGTTGTTCCGGCGCTTCAGGTCCGGCTCGCTGAATGTCAGCATGAATGAACTCATCCCGAGCAGGATGATCGCAAAAAGGGAATAGGCGAAATAATTGAAAAAGTACACGCTGTTGCCGAGCTTGTCCTTTTGCACTGCACCGGACTTCCCCACAACCGTCACCGGCGCTTCCTTCCGCAGATCCTCCGCCACCTGGGAGACCACCTTCTCCTGGGTGACGCCGGGTTCGAACGCGAAATACGCTCCGGCGAACTCGAAATAGCTGTCGACAAGGCGATCCATATAGGCCGTGTAAATGGAATCCGGAACCGTCTCACGGGTCATTACCGGATCTTCTCCTGCGATCAGCCGTTCGGTGAATCCTTCCGGGATCCGGATCATGTAGACAGCATCCCTGTAAAAGAGGGCGTCACGGATAGCATACACATCATCCTTGACGGGAACGATCGTCGTGCCTGCGGCCAGATAATCTGCGAACCCCCGGACCAGTACGGAATCATCCTCCAGAAAAAGAGCCACTCTGGGCCTGGATTCCTCAAAGCCGGAAATCGTTCCGCCGACGCCCAGGCTGGCAAACATGATCGACAGGGACAGGAAGACCACCAGATAGATCATCATCTGGGGAAGATTCTTGAGAATGATCTTGAAATAGGCCCTAAACACTTGCATATCGGACCCTCCGCAGCCTGACGATCGATATCGCGGAGAAAACAAGGATAAATCCTGCAAGGATCATGATGCCGGTCCAGAACCTCGCATGGCCGGGATAATAGTAAAGCGCGTAAAACGAATCCGTGATGACATTGAGAGGATTGAGATAGGCGAGCGCGGGCACAGCCCGCGTGACCGCGAACTTGACGCTGACCTGCATCATACCTGCCAGGAAGGATAGGACCATCGTGGAGCAGATCAGGACGGCGATTTTGGCGCCCTCATGTCCCTTCAATAAAACCCCGATCATGGTCCCGTACGAGACCCCGGCAAGACATCCGGCCAGACACAGCAGCAGGATGTATCCGATCTGATCTCCGAAATCGATCCGAAGAGCGAAGCGCATATAAAGCAGCAGGATCAGGATCGAGGCATACTGGATCGATGTTGCCGCCGAAATCGATGATGCGAAAACATCCATCTTCCTCACCGGCGACACATTGACCCTCTTGGCCTGTTCCGACTGGTCCGCCTGCACCGCGTTGACTTCCTTGATCCCCGCGAAAGCGCCGTAGAAGCATGTCATTGCTATAAGGGAGTAGAAATAGATAAGGGTGTTGTTCGGATCGGATGAGCCGGCCGTGTCTCCGGCCGCAAGCCATGTCCGACCCGATGAAAGGTAGCGGAGAAGCCCTGCTGCGGCGCCCGGCTCGGCTGCCAAAATCCTGCCGGCGAGAGAATTCGTCCGAAGGATGCTGTCGAAAACGAATTTCGTGATCGTCTGTCCGAATCCCGATCCTCGGACATAGATCCCGATCGTGTCGGAAGAAACGATGTAAGCCGTCACCTTGTTCGAATCTAAAAGCTCCTTCGCTTCCTCTTCTCCGGTCTCCGTGACTGTGAAGACGGCCGTACCCGCCGACGCGTCCGACAGGCTGTCAAGAGTGCTCTTCAGCGTCCCGTCACCCGGATAATACGCATTGAGCACCACCGCGATCGGGATCGGACGGAACGCCTCGTCGGAGTTGAGGTTGGAAAAAGCCATGTTGAAAAATGTCGCCAGCGCGACCGGAAAGAGCAGGGTCCAGAACACCATCTCCCTGTCCCGCAGGATACACTTGATCCTGTGCCCGAAAACATGAGCGAACACGCGGGTCTCCTTTCGTCCGGCGGACCGGTCCGCCATCATCCCCCGGGGGATTCAGTCTCTCAGCTCTTTCCCCGTGATCTCCAGAAACACATCGTTCAGAGTCGGCACTTCGGAAGTGACGCACCCGTATTCGATCCCATTGGCATGCAGATGATCCAGCACGGTCTTGAGATTGTTACCGTCGCGGCCGCATTTCAGCTTCAGCTGCCCCTTTTCATATTCGGCCGATGTGATATTGCGGAGCCGCCGGAAACCCTCCAGCTCTTCCGTGCCCAGCATCTCGATCCCGAGGGTGATCTTTTCGCCCACGCCGATACCGGCCTTGAGCTGGCCGGTCGTGCCGGTCGCTACGGTCTGTCCCCGGTCCATGATGGCGATGCGTCCGCAGATCTGTTCGACCTCCTCCATGTAGTGGGACGTGTAAATGATGGTCGATCCGCGGCGGTTCAGCTCGAGGATCCCCTCGAGAATGTTGTTCCTGCTCTGCGGGTCGACCGCGACGGTCGGCTCGTCCAGTATGATCAGGCGGGGCTTGTGAGCGATCCCGCACGCGATGTTCAGCCTCCGCAGGAGGCCGCCGCTGAGCTTTTTCGGCACGAATTTCACAAAATCGCCGAGCCCGACGAACTCCACCGCCTCACCGACGAGCTTCCTGCGCTCTTCCTTGTCCTTCACATAAAGACCGCAGAAATAGTTGATATTCTCCAGTACGGTAAGCTCCGGAAAAACCGCGACATTCTGCATTACGATGCCGATCTGCCTCTTGATATCATAGGCATGCGGCGTCATCGGGCTGCCGAAGATCTCCACGGTCCCTCTCTCGAACTTCAGGAGGGACAGCAGGCAATTGATCGCCGTCGTCTTCCCGGAACCATTCGGGCCGAGGAGTCCGAAGACCTCGCCCTCTTCCACCTCCAGGCTGAAATGGTCCAGCGCGGTAAGCGATCCGTACCGCTTGACGATATCCCGCATCTGTACGATCATGGTCTCTCCGTTCCGGGACGCCCGATCGGCAGCCCTGCCCTTATAGTCCGGCATCGCCCCTTGTGACAATGATCATTATACCGTAATGACCCGTGTCGATTCAATATCAAAAAACGGACAGGCCTATCCATTAAAGCACAATAAAAAACCTCCGGACATCAGCTCGCAGCATGATATCCGGAGGGATCAGCCCGCAGAAAGGGCCCCGCCTCAGCGGCGGGTCATCCGCTCAATGTTTTCCGTGATTGCCGGCGTTGTATTCATCACCGCCGAGGGCCGCGGATTCTCCCATCTCTTCAGGCTCGGATTCTTCGATCTCCGATTCTTCAGGCTCAGACTCCTCGATCTCCGATTCCTCGGGCTGGGACTCCTCGATCTCCGATTCCTCGGGCTGGGACTCCTCGATCTCCGATCCTTCAGACCCGGACTCCTCGATCTCGGATTCCGCCGGCTCGGACTCCGCGCTTTCCGATTCCTCCGGCTCATCATTCTCGATCGATTTTTCTTCTTTGTCAAGCCAGTTGAAGTAATTGCCGAGCAATTCCTGAGGGATCCCCGCGGTGGTCAGACCAAGCACGAATGTCTCCCTGGCTGCCGCGACCGCATCGGCTCTCGCAGTGATCGCCGCGCGGCGGTCCGCCAGCATGGTATCCCTCAGCGCCGTGCGCTGGGACTGAATGGCCTCATGGTCCTTTTTCCCCGGAGCCCGGAGCGATTCCAGCCCGGTCTTGTAGGCATCGCGGATCGCCTTGTAAGTAGAATGGAACGTGTCCCTGGCTGCCGCGAGGTCTGCCTTCAGCTGGGCGAACAGCGGTTCGACGACCGCAAGCTGCTCCGGTGTGAGCGTTCCCAGGAATCCGGACTCGTCTTCCGATCCGGATACAGACTCGTCCTTACTGCTGTCGCGGTACCGGAACGCGAATTTCGCGTCCTTGAACATCTCCATGATCTCGCCGATCGAAAGATGACCGTAGGAATCCACGGCGTCTTCCACCGTGATCCCCTCTTCGTCCGCGATCCATTTGAACAGCATATAGCGGCCGATGGACAGCCCGAGCGCGTCGCTCGCCGCCTCCACTTCGCCGGAAACATAAGTGCTCTTCACCTTGCACGGGATCTCGCTGCCTTCGATCACGGCTTCCGCCGCCTGTTCGAGCGCATCGGACAATGCAGGGTTGGCTTCGCTGTCATTGGATACCGTGATCAGCAGATACGGTGCGATCTCCGTCTTGGCAATGTAGCCTCCTGCGATCATCTCAGTCACGATCGCCGTGACCGCGTCGGACAGCGACATGCCGGAGACATCGGTCCCGAGGACGATCACGCTGCCGTCATCATTGAATGCTTCGACGGCCGTCACCGTCCCGCCGGTGACCGTCAGCTCGACGCTGGGATTCAGGTCGAGGGAGACCTTGTAGGACTCCGCCGCGGTCGTGACGGGTACGCCGGCACATCCCGGCAGCGCAAAAGCAAGCACGGCAATCGTAAGCATCAAGGCAAGAACGGTGTTTCTCTCTCTGGAACGCATAAAAAAACCTCCTTCAAACATCGTCAGCGGAGGATCTTCTCATCCCCCTGCTTCGGTAACCGGTACACCCTGGGTTTCCCTTTAGGTCCTGGCTTTGCTGACCGGCCTTTCGGCCGGGTCGCCCTTATCGGCAGAAGTCGTAAAACTTATGCACAGCTTGATTATAGTGCCCGGCATCGAAAATACAACCCGTTTTCGCAAAATGTACTCGTTTTGCCGCAATTTGCCGCGACCCTCTACCCTCGCCGCGCGCTCTCCAGCATTTCCTCGTAATGCCGGAGGACCGGCTCCGGTCCGAGGATCCGGACCTGTCCTCCGAACTGGAACACCCATCCGTAAAAGGTCGGGCTCGCGGACACACGCAGCCGCGCGCGGAAACTCCCGCCGGGCAGCGGCTCGGTGTCCGCGTCTTCGCCGAACCGGTCGATGATGACCTTCATCAGGCAGGGGTCGCACTCCAGCTCGACGGTGATCTCCTCACCGTCATACATGTCGAACACGCTCCTGGAGAAATCCGCCGCGTCGAAGCCGTCCGGGACCGGCGCCGCCTCCGCTCCGGCGGACTCCTCCGGCTGCTCCATGCGGTCGACGCGGAACTTGACGATCTTGCCATGCTTATCGGAATGGCCGATCAGGTAATAATGGTCTTCGTTCCAAAGGAGTGCAAACGGGCTGATCTCATACATCTCCCCGGCATTCCGGAAAACCTTGCGCTTGTCCGACGTATAGTCGAAATAGCGGAACCGCAGCTTCCTCCGGGCGTTGATCGCCTCGTTGAGCGCGTCGACGATGTAATAGATCCGCTCATTGTCCGGCTTGATCCGGTTCGCCGTATAAAGGTGGCGTTTCATCGAGTCCGCCTGCCCTTTGCTCACGAAACCCGTGAGCTTCCGGATCAGCTCTTCGCTTTTTTTCTCCGTGATGAACTTGGACGAAGCCACTGCGTCCGCCAGCAGCTTCAGCTCCGGCAGCTGGAATTGCCGGTCGCCCCAGAAATACCGGTTCTGCGCGCCCCGCTCCGTGATGATGTCGATCCCGGACTCCGGCAATGACGCCAGATCGTCCATGACCGTCCGGCGGTTCACCCGGATGCCATGCTCTGCGAAATGGCGGACGATCTCGTCGGCCGTGAGCGGGTTCTGCTCGTCGGTGTTCTCGTACAGCAGCCGAAGCAGCAGGATCAGGCGGTTTTTATTGGAGGCGGATCGTTTTTCCATAACGCTATTGTAGTCAAAAACCGGCGCTCCGGCAACCGTTTTGCCGATATCGGGCCGCCGGATCTTCAGGAATGTAAAATATTCTGCCGATACACGCTCCGGATCATCCCGGCCCGGCCATGACCCGGTGATGCTCGATCAGGTCCGCGTACCGTCCGCGGGCCTGGCGGATGATCTCCTTCCACGGCTGCGGGATAGTCTGCCGCGCCTTCGCGCCGACCTCGTCCACGACCGGCAGGCTCCGTGCGATGACCTCCGCGATCGATTCCGCCGTATCCTCGCATAAAAACCCGTTGTCCCGGTCCACGATCCCTTCCGCCGCGCAGGATCCGCGCACCAGGACCGCCGGCGTGCCGGCCGCCGCCGCCTCCCGCACGACCATCGGCGCGTTGTCGTACAGCGACGGGAAAATCAGCAGATCCGCCCTGGCGTAGATCTGCATGATCCGGCTGCGGTCGGCGATATGCCCCGTGAACGTCACCATGCCGTCCATCCCGAGCTCGCGCACGTAGCCGCGGATCTCCTCCTCGAAAGGCCCCTGTCCAACCATCAGCATCCTGCACGGGGCCTCCCTGCTGTAAAGACGGACCGCGTCGAGGATCTTCCGGATGTTCTTTTTCCAATTCATCTGGCCGACAAACAGGAGCACCGTCCCGTCCCCGAGCCCGTAACGCTCCTGAGCGGCCATGCGGTCGGCGTCCGTCGGGTACCAGACATTGGTCCCGTTGGGCATGACATGGATCTCCTTGTCATAGCCATACGAATGCAGCACCTCGGCGGTGGCGTGGTTCACGGTCCAGACCTCATCGCATTTGTCATAGAAATTGGCGACGATCCGGCTGCCCGTCTTCGCGATGATCCTGCTGTGCGTCTTGCTGTAGAGGTCGTCGTAGTATTTGGAATGGAATGTCCCGACGATCGGGATGTCCATCTTGCGCGCGACCCGGAGGGCTTCGACGCCGGCGGCGAAGGGGCTGTGGGCGTGGATGATGTCGAACGGGATCTTCCGCTTCGTCATGCGGTAATCGATGTCCAGCAGCGGAAACCCCAGATGGTACGGCTCCTTCGGGACTTTGATCCCCTTGAAAAGCAGTGTCTTGAATGCAGGCTCTCCGGTGTGCTTCGGTGAATCCGGGGCAATGTAATAACAGTCGTCGCCCATCGCCGAAAGCTCCTCGGCGTAGCTTTTCACCACCATGCCGACCCCGTCCAGCTCGGGCGGATACACATCGCAATACTCTCCGACGATCACGCTTTCCCCTCCGTATCTGCACCGGGCTCTCCGATACTCTAAGTATACCGTACCGCGGGATATTCGCAACCCGTAACGCCGGCTGCAGCGATCCTCCGGTACTCTCCCGGACTCGTCTTTATGAATTGCAGGAAATTGCGGTTGAAGGATCGTATGTTGGCAAAACCGCTGCACAGGGCAATTTCCGTGATGCTCCGGCCGGTGTTCCGAAGAAGATGGGCAGCGTAGGCTACACGCCTGGTGTTCAGCATTTCGGGAAAGGACATCTTGAATTGATTGTTGAAGAACCGTGAAAGGTATTGATAGTGGTATCCCAGCTTGCTGGAAATGGATTGAAGAGACAACTCCTCTTCGGTGTAGTGCTCTTCGATCAGTGTGAGGATCCGATGCTGAAGCGCATGGTCTCTGCTGATGCATCGATCCGTTAAAACAGATGTGCTGCTGATTTCGGCACAGAGAGCATACAGCAGAGATTTGATCCGGTATGGATTGCCTTCGCTTTGCCGTATCATGCCGAGCAGATAGGCATCGGTTTCGTGACTGAGCCTAGTAACGGGATGAAGCTGTTTTTTATTCCGGACAGCCGTTGCAAATAGACTTACATGCTCCGGAGCGAAAATGCACAGGATCCCGCGTGAACTTTCAGGAGTAATATAGGAATGCATCTGATGGGGAAAGATCATAACCATTTCGCCGGGACCGAGCGTCACACGGTCCTGGTCGATTACTGATTCCAGTTGCCCTTCCAGAACATAGATCCATTCAAAACAGCGGTGCAAGTGGAGCGGAAAAGTCAAATTTTCGCAGAAGCTGAATGAAAATACATCGCTTTCTCCGTACCTTCCGCTTTCGTAAAAGAACATGATGTTTTCTCCAATGTCAACTTTTGTCTACAACGATACAACTATTTGCTTGCAGCGTCAACCTGGAAAACATAGCATTGAGGTGTCGGTGGCCGGACTCTTCGCGCGGCCGTCCGCGCGCCTGGAGCCGGATCTGACGTTACAGGAGGACGAATCGATGAAAAAGGCATTGATCGTACGGGGAGGATGGGAAGGTCATGAACCTGTCCAGGTGTCCGGGATCTTCAAGGATATCCTGCGGCACGAAGCTTTCGAAGTGGAAGTTTCCGATACGCTGGACAGCTTTGCCGATGCGGAAAAGCTGAAGACATTCGATCTGATCATCCCGATCTGGACCATGGGCGAGATCCGGCCTGAGTATGCCGTCAACGCGGCGGCGGCGGTGGAATCCGGCGTCGGCATGGCCGGCTGTCACGGCGGCATGTGCGACGCGTTCCGCGACAGTACCGAATGGCAGTTCCTCACCGGCGCCCAGTGGGTGGCACACCCCGGCAATGACGGCGTGGAATACCGGGTCAACATCCGGAAAAACGCTTCTTCCCCCATCATCGCGGGGCTGGAGGATTTCACGGTGAAAAGCGAGCAATACTACATTCACGTCGATCCGTGCGTCAACGTCCTGGCAACCACACGGTTCCCGGTGACCGGCGGACCGCA
>CAZDPQ010000033.1:0-22140 GCA_964507305.1 uncultured Oscillospiraceae bacterium | reverse complement strand
TCCGCCGCGTCGTTCCGTAACCCTGTGAAAAACAAGATTGCAAGTCGTTGCAACTAAACATTCATCGCGGAGAAGGACGAGACTAACATCCGTGTCTGTGATCCCCGGATGCCGCTTCCGACCTCAAGAGAAGCCCAGGCATTGAGGTCTGGTCCGTCTCGCCTGCCATTCCGGTACGCGAAAGTGCCGGCGCAGGCAATCATGGCGGCATTGTCCGTGCAATAGACCGGTTCGGGGATGAAAAGTCGGATCCCCTCCCGTTCCGCCCGGATCCGCATCGCATCCCGCAGCGCGCGGTTGGACGACACGCCGCCTGCAACACACACTGTGTCCGCGCGGTAGCGTGCGGCTGCTTCAAACGTGCGGTCCGCCAGGACTTCGACAATGGCATGTTGGAAACTGGCAGCAAAGTCGGGGAGCCGTATCATATCCTCCGTCGGGACACCGGCCACGCGGGCTTTCATCCTCTGGCCATTCAGGTAATTCAGCGCTGCGGTCTTGACGCCGCTGAATGAAAAATCGAGCGAACCGCCCGGGAACCGGGTATGGGGAAAGCGGATCGCTTCGGGGTCCCCGCCGGCGGATATGTGGTCGATGGCCGGGCCGCCGGGGTAGCCGAGACCGCTTTCCCTCGCGATCTTGTCAAACGCTTCCCCCGCGGCATCGTCCCGGGTCCTGGCGATGACTTCAAAGGTAAAATCCTGTTTCACGAGGATGATGTGGCTGTGCCCGCCGGACACGACGAGGGCCATAAAGGGAGGGTCGAGTTCCGGATGTCCGAGCAGATTGGCCAGGATATGTCCTTCGATATGGTTTACACCCACGAAAGGCTTGTCCAGCGTAAAGGCAAGCCCTTTTGCCGCGCACAGCCCGACCAGGAGAGCACCGATCAGGCCGGGTCCGTTCGTCACGGCGATCAGGTCCATCTCGTCAGCTGTTCGGCCCGCTTCCTTCAGCGCCCGGTCAATGACAGGCAGAATCGCATCGACATGCAGCCTGGAAGCGATCTCCGGCACAACGCCGCCATATTCTCTGTGCAGGTCGATCTGCGACGCGATGACATTGGACAGCACGGTCCGCCCGTCCATAACAACGGAAGCCGCGGTCTCGTCGCAGGACGACTCGATCCCGAGGCAAAGGAACCGCTCTCCGGCCGGCGTTTTCGGCTCCGTTTTCTCCATGTCCCCACCGGCCATTCCGGATCCTCCGTCATTGCCGCCCGTGCGCGGCATGTGCGCCTCTTGTTTTCGTTCTTCTGGCGAATGCTTCCCGGTACATGATATAATAGGGTTTGCTGAAAATCAACGGGAAAAGGATGCTGCCATGATTCCAGCCGGATCCTCCTATTATATCCGTAGGGAAAAAGCAGGGCTCGGGCCTTTCGTACGGTTCGTCGTCGTTCCCCTGAGCGTATGCGCCGCTCTCTTTGTTGCAGCCGGCATCTATTCCTTCATCGGTGCGAACAGGATCATGAGGGAAAGCCCTGCCCGACTCGGCAATTTCCCCGGCAACATCCTTCCTGCCTATACGAATGCCTATTTTGTGTCGCTCGACGGCCTGACGAACCTGAACGGATGGTATTTTACGGCCAAAGGCCGGCCGGTCAGCACCGTCGTCATGGTGCACGGTTACGGCAGCAACAGGCTCCAGTATGGCACTGACACCGTCCGGCTCTACGACTTTTTTCTCGACGAAGGATTCAATGTCCTGTCGTTCGATCTCCGGCATTCGGGCGAATCGTCAGGCAACGTCGCGGCATTCGGCTACAGTGAATGGCAGGATGTCCTGGGCGCGGTCAGCTATGTCCGGAAAGTCTCTTCGACGACCGATGTGATCCTGTACGGGTTCGGAAGCGGGGTGAGCGCTTCCCTGCTGGCGGTGGAGAATCTGCCCGCCAAAGGGGAGCCGAAAGATGGGTATGCCTACAATATCCAGGTCCTCGGCTATGACAGGGGTTATGTGCGCGGCATGATTCTCGATTGCCCCCTGGTCTCCCCCGATGACTACATCAGGGCAGTCTGCCGTGAAAAGGTATTTCTCGGCAACCTTGTCGGGCAATACACCATTCCGTATGCGGTCCGGCTGTCCGCCGGAAATGAAAAGCAATACAACCTTGCGGCCATCCTGACACGGATCCGCATTCCGGTGCATATCCTCTACGGCAATTACGACGATCCGGAGTTCAGAGAACGATCCTCTGCGCTGACAGTCGAGAGGCAGCGGATCTTCCCGAGCCAGACCACAGCGTATTATTCAGGAGCGGACCGGGAAGTCCCTGCCCTGAGCAGCGGGATCTTCTCCGATCCGGGATATATCGATTCGATCCGGGAATACCTGGACCGCTTCATCCTGAACTGATTCCGGACGCTGCCAAGGGCCCGGTCCCCGTTCACACGATCTGCCCGTCCTTCCGCCATTCCTTCGCGCGCTTAGGCGGGCCCATCCGTGCCCTGCGTTTCGTCGGATCCGCCATCCGGATCTTTCCGGTCGGTCCCGGCGGCCATCTGCCCGTGCTTGAGGGCTGCCAGCCGGTCCTTCATGCCGCCCGCCGCCCTGTGCTCCGGCTGCCCTGCCTCCGTATCACCTGACGTCCCCCCCGACGACTCGTCCGATGCCGGCTCAGACAACGCAGGCTCAGACGCCGCAGATTCGTCCTCCGACGTCATATCCGCGGCCGATCCGGACGCGTCTACCGGCTGCGTCCCCTGCTCCGCCTCCGTCACCGTTTCCGGCCCGCCGTCCCCGGCCGTATCCCCGGGACCGCCGTCCGGAAGCCCGGCCGCCGCTCTCTTCGCTCCGATCCTGCGGGCCCGGTTTCCGTCATAGGCCTCTTTCCACCGCAGATACCGCGCGCTCTTCATGTAACGCGGAGCAGCGACGGCATACAGCAGCAGGACAAGCAGCGCAAGGACCGCGATCAGGAGTCCGGCCTTCAGACCGGGGGTCATGTAATTGAAGCGGATCACGTTGTCGCCGGCCTTCACCGGGACCGCCATGAAGCCGACGTCGGCCTTGACGATGTCCACCGCCTTGCCGTTGACGGTCGCGCTCCAGCCGGGTTCATACGGCACGGAATAGAAGGCGAGCGTGTCCCGGGCGACGTTGATTTTGCTGTCAAAGCCGAGATTGTCCCTGGCAAAATAGTACGCCGACTCCGCGCGCCGGGCGTCGCAGTTCTCTTTGAGCTCCTCATCGCTCTGGTCCGGATAATATGTAGAATCCAGCTTGTTGAACAGCTTCCCGTAGATCTTGGCGTCCGTCTTGTCAAGCACGATCGCCCTGAGCAGCGTGTATTCTCTTTCGCCGGTGGACATATCCATCCAATCTTCCAGCGCGATATAGTCGTCGAAGGTAAATCCGATCGGGATGTAGTTGGTGTTTTCCCATACGCCGAATCCGTTCTGCACGTCGATCTTCTTGAACCCGGCATAATGGAGCTCCTCGTTTTTGCCGTCGAAGAGGTACTTCACGGAAGCGAACGATCGCAGCGGCATATGGTCGAGCTTCGGCCTGGAAGCGACATTCCGCTCGACGCCGATCAGCGGGTAGAATTCGATGATCGAGCCGGGCACGATGCTGTGGAAACACTGGATCGTGGGGATCTTCCAGAACATCCCGGAATTCTCCTCGCCGTCCTTGACGTCGATCCTCACATTGTCGATGTTGGGCAGGTCGATTTTCTCCCGCCCCTTGATATTGCGCTCTACATAAGCTGTCGCATCGCCGATCCCGCTGAAGCGGCCGAGCGTGATGTTGAAATTGGCGTATCCCACGATGATGACGGAGAGCATGATGACCGATGCTGCCGTAAAAAGCCTGGATCTTCGTGTGATCACGAAAATCAGAAGATATGTGGTGACGAGGCAGAACATGACGATCCCGACATACGCCCAGAGACGTTCGGGGTATTTCGCGAGCGGCTTGCTGGTGTTCGGGTCGATGATGAGCCCCACAGGCAGCGCGATCGCGGCGGAAATCACGGAGGTCCAGAGCAGGCCGCTCCGCAACTCGTCGGATGTGCAGTCTTCGAGCGCTCTGGCGGTGGCAAGGCCCATCATCAGGACGAGCATGTAGAGCCACCGCATGTAGAAGCTCGAGCTCAGAAGCTGGAAGGAGGCGTTGAGCGGCGGGATGAAGCACATGATGATCAGGGTCACGATGATCCTGCCGATCCAGTCCTTGCGCGGACGCTTGATCCACGCGAACACGCCCGTCATGCCCATCATGGGCAGCCAGGCGGCCACCGATGACCATTTGCCCCCTGAATCCGGGAAAAAATTCGGCTGGGACGGAATCTCCGGCGGGAAGAAAAAAGCCTGCAGGATCTGCATGGGCCGCTGCACTTCATAATAGGTGATCAGCGCCCATCCGGTAAGCTTGCTGCCCGCCCGCGGCAGCTGTATCGTCGTCAGGATGGCGGGAAGAACGATCACGGCCGCCATCGCGAAGCCGACGCCTGCTTCGAACAGGAGCAGCGCGAACTTTTTGAGCGAAAACTTCGGCCACGCGCCATGGTACAGCCGGAAGAAAAAATAGATGACGAGAAACACCGATTCCGCTACGAAGAAGTAATAATTGGTCAGGGCGTTCAGGAACACCATCGCGGCGAACAGGCCTTTCCGGTCTCTTTCCATGAATTCCTCGAGTCCGTAAAGGATCAGGGGGAAGAGCGCGATCGCGTCGTTGAAGTGGTTGAAAAAGATGTTGTAGACGGAAAAGCTCGAAAAGGAGTACATCAGGGCGGCGATCAGCGCCATGTTTTTATTCTTGACGAACAGCGTGAGGTAGAGATATGCGGTGACAGCCGATACGGCGAACTTCAGGCACAGCACCCAGGGGATGGCCAGAGGGACCCACGAACTGGGGAGCGGAAGCTGGAGGAGGAAAAACGGGCTGCCGAGGAGATAAAAGGCATAAGAACCGATGAAATTCGCTCCGAGGTCCGTGTTCCAGCTCCAGAAGATATTCCCGCTCTTGACCGACTCGTTGGCCAGGATATTGAACGGGATCTGCTGGCAGTTGAAGTCTCCGAGGTAAAAAAAGTAGCCCTTGTCCTGAATGATATAGGGTATGAAGAAGGCCGCCGCCAGGAAAAAAGAGAGGATGAAAAGAAACCCGTATTGCTTTTTTCTGGAATAGGCATTCATGTCAAAAGTCCGCAGATTCATAGCAATGGTACCTTTCAAATCGTTGTCTCATAGATTGTAGCAAATATCATCCGCCAGTTCAATCAATGTGTCCGGGGTGTTATACGAAAAGAGACGGACTTTCGTTCCGTCTCCGAACATGAGGGATATTCCGCCATCCGCATATTTCTTTTCTCCCGGTGTCACATCATGTCCTTGCGCTTCAGCCACCAGATCGTCAGGCCCGATACGAGTCCGGAGCCGGCGATGGTCCCCAGGAACGGCCAGGGATTCTGGGCGAAAGAGCCGGAGACATTCCACGGCATCGGGATGTTCTGTCCGAAGAAGGCGAAAACCATGGTCGGCACGGAAAGCACGATCGTCATGGCCGCCATGAATTTCATGACAACATTCAGATTATTGGAAATGATCGAGGCATAGGCGTCCATCGTGCTGTTGATGATCGACGCGTAGATGTTGGCCATGTCGTCGGCCTGCCTGTACTCGATCAGCACGTCTTCGAGCAGCTCCTGGTCATCCTCATATTGCTTGACATATTTATTGCGCATCAGCTTCTCAAGCACGCCTTCGTTGGACTTGAGCGATGTGGAGAAATAAATGAGGGATTTCCCCAGCTCCATCAGCTTGAATAATTCCTTGTTGTTGATCGCCTTGGTCAGCTGGCGCTCCGCGGCCTCGATCGTCTTGTCCATATAGCGGAGGAACTTGAGGTAATCCTTGGCGCCGGCGAACATGATCTGAAATGTGAACCGCGTGCGGAATCCCGTCCGGAAGTTCTTGACCCGGTTGGCTTTGAACTGGTCCAGGGTGCTGCTCTCGCGCAGCGAAATCGTCACGATGTGCTTGCCCGTGAGAAGGATGCCGAGAGGCTGGGTCTCATACTTGGCGTAGACTCCGTCGCGGCGGACAAAGGGAAGGTCGGTGATGATCAGGATCTGGTTCTCGTCCTCTTCGATGTCGATACGCGGACGCTCTTCTTCGTCAAGGGGATACCGTAAGAACTCGGAAGGGACACCGAGCGCTTTTTCGACCAACTCCAGCTCGTCTTCGGTAGGGGCGGACAGGTCGATCCAGCAGTCGTCCGCGATTTCGTCGATTTGTTCGATCTCGTTGTGGATCTTGCCGTTGATCTCGGCAGATACCGTGCGATAGATTTCAAGCATATCCGTACCCTCCCTCATCGAGTTTTAGCACTAAACGGCATAGGTCGTGAACCGGCTGCGTTAGGTGATGCCTTAATCCGGCAAAACCTGTTCACCCATTGGCGTCTCTCGACGTTTCAGGGCAGCAGCATATATCCGCATAGGAGCCTCACCTAATAATGGGTGAAATCCATTGGAGCACTCAAATTATAGTACGCATGGCAGGGTATGTCAATGAAACTCTCCGGACCGGACCTGGACCGTTCGGACCGATCGGTTCGCGGGAAATGTGCGCCGGAGTGGATCGTCTTATCCACCAGAGAGTGGTGTCCCGCATCAAGGATCAGGATTATTTCATCACCTGTACTTCATCGATATCGATTCCCATCTCCTCAAACATCCGGTCAACATCATCATAGATCTTGTGACTTCCGGTCTTGTATTCTGCTTCCGCTTCCTTGAGCAGCCTGGCTACCCTGCGCATTTCGCTTTTTGGATAGACCACAACAGGACAGAGATGGATCTCTCCGTCTTTTTCGATGATCTCGAACGTATCCCCTTCTTTGATTCCGAGTTTTTTCACGATCTCATTCGGGATCGTGATTTGTGATTTTCCGCGGATCTCGATCAGCACAGGGATCCCTCCTTCATGGTGTTACTATTGGATTTTCCTACTTTCTGATTCTATTATACAACAGTCCCAGAAGAAACACAAGAGAATCTCTTAACCGGCAGAAGGAGGGCGCTGCCATATCTTCCGCCCGTATGCACCGTGTTTTCCGCAGGGATCGGGTCCTTTCCCGCGGGGAAATCGTCCCCGTTGTTGGGACTTCGCTCAAACCGCGGATAGTTGCTGCTCGAGATGGCGATGCCGATGCGGTGGCCGCGGTTGAAGATGCAGCTGATGTCCCAGAGGTCGATGCGGATCTCCGCCGTTTCGCCGGGGGCTGGCGGGGCTGCGGGTTTTCCGGAACCGTCCCGGAATTTGAGCCGCAGGATGCCATCGAGAAGCAGGATCTCCCGGCCGTCGCCCTCGGGATAAATGTCCAGCAGCTTGGCTGTGAAATCGGTGTCCGCGGCGGTGGTCGAAACATGCAGCCTGACGGAAACGGTTCCGGCGATCTCGACCGGGTGCTCCAGCGGAGGCGTCGTGAATTTCAGGAAATCCTTCCGCGGTTCCCGCGTGCCGGCGGCAAGCCGCCTGATCCATCCGTCCGGCATTCCGAAGTCGGCATAGTCACGCGTGAATCCCATATCGCCGGATTCCGCTTTCCTCTGGTCATACGGGCCTTTGAGGATCGTCAGGTTCGGGCCGCCCAGGGTCGGAAACGGATCGTCCGGATCATACCGGAACGTCATGGTCCGGACGTCCGGGCCTTGCGATGCTTCGGACAGGAGGCCGCCGGAGCAGAGAAAATACGGTTTTTCATCGACCGGAAAAGGCGGCCAGGTGTCGGAGGTGTTCCACCGGTTGCCCGGCGCGTCCGGATCCGAATCATCTCCGATCGTGAAAAAATGGACAGCCGGCGCGGGTCTGCCGCCGGGGCTGCGGTCCTGGAGCCAGAAATGCATGAATCGTGTTTCGAGACTGTGGTAATCGAAGCGGCGGTTTTCGCTGAACCGGTAGTCCTCCGTCTGGCTTTCGCCGTGGGATGAATCGTCGATCACAAGGACTTGGTTGCCTCTGCAGCCTTCGCCGCCTTCCATCTGGCGGGTCTGGAAATTCCGGATCGTCCCGCGCTGGAAGATATCCCACCACCCGCCGGTATGAAGCCCCGGGGCGGTGATCGAGGAGGCCCTCTTTTCAACATCATAAGAATCCCAGAAGCTATCCCTCGAAGGGTGGGATTTCCATAGTCTGCAGGTCGTCTCGCTTCCTTCTCCGAAGCTTTCGCGGAACATCCGGAGCCAGCCTTCGCACAATTCCTTCCGCCATACCCCGCCCTGGTAGCACATGGTATCGTAAAAGGCGGACGGCGCGACTTCAATGGCCTGGGCATCCAGCCGGCTGCAGGCGGCGGCAAGTCTGGTCTGGGTGATCCCGAGCGCGGAGCCGCCGCAGCTCCCTACCTTTCCATTGCACCAGATCTGTCGGCGGATCCATTCCACCGTGTCGGCACCGTCCGTATGATCAGGGCCCCAGCCATCCGGCTCGAACGCGATGAACTCCCCTTCGCTGTCTCCCAGCCCCCGCACATCCTGTATGACGAATGCGTATCCGCGGTCTGTCCATTTCACAGGATCCTGCGCGTACGTCCTACCGTACACACTTCTGGCCAGGACCACCGGATACGGACCTTCCGTCTCCGGAAAATGAAGATCCGTGGCCAGTCTGACGCCATCGCGCATTTCAACCATCTGCGTACCGGTCTTCATCCATATCCTCCACAAAACGGAACTTGGATCAGAATCAGCCGATCCCCGCTGCCATGCCGGGCGCCCGTCACACCCCGGTGGAACCGAATCCGCCGTTCCGGTCGGTCCCTTCGCCGTCCACGGATCCGGTCTGCTCCCAGCGGATGCGCGGCACACGGTGCAGCACCAGCTGGGCGATCCGGTCCCCCTTCACAATGGCATACGGGCCGAAACGCCCATCCGCGTTCCGGATCCGAAGCAGCGCGGCGCCCGGAGCGGCTTCCGCACCGCCGTTTCCAGCCGTTCCGCCGGACAGTGCAGGAGAGGTGTTGGTCATCAGGATCTGTACTTCATCCCGGAAGCCCGGATCGATCGTGCCCGGAGAATTGGAGATGCGGAGCGGCGTACGCAGGGAAATCCCGCTGCGGGGCCGGACCTGGAGCTCATAGCCTTCGGGGATCGCCACCCGGATGCCCGTAGGCACGAGCTTCGTCTCGCCCGGAAGGATCACGACATCTTCGGCGGCTGTCACGTCCATGCCGGCATCGCCGGGCCTGGCATACGACGGCAGCACGGCGTCCGGCCTGCAAAGCGCGATTTTGATCGGCACCTCACCTTCTGCCGTGATACCGTTTTCCCGTGAACTCCTGTCCATATCGCTCCCTCTGCTCCGACTGTTCATCCGCCGGCTTTTCTACTGTTTCCGAAAAATCACGCGCGTGCTTCTCCATGCCGCATGGCGGCTTTGTCATAATGTCCGCCGGTCAGGGAACCGCCCTCGCGATCCGCTTCCGCTTTCGCCAGTTCCCGGATCATCGACGCCGCCCTTTCCGCTTCCCGCGGCCCGGTCCCATCGGAAATCAGCGTCCGGAACCCGCCGGCCAGCGCCGCCCGGGTGTCTGCGCTTTCATCCGTGAACATCAGCCGCGCAATGACCGGAGCTCCGGCGGAGAGCCTGCGGATCTCTTCGGGAACGCACAGGATGTCGGCGTTCAGGATCTCCGCCGTGCAGACGCCGGGGTGGCAGATGACGGGAAACGCGGCGTTTTTGCGGTCGCGCAGTCGGAACGGCCCGCCGCCCCGGCAGACCGTGCAGCCTTTGCGGTTATAGCCGACCGGGCAGTGCTCGCTGTACATCAGGCGGATCCTGCCGTATGCGGCAAGCTCCGCATACGCGCCGGCCTCCGAGGCGGCCGCGGCTATTGCGGCGGCCGGGCCGGACGGGAGCTCGGGCGACGCCATGACCGAAAAAGCGTCCGTCCGGAGAAAGAGCGACGCGGTGCGGGGATTGAAAACGTTGGCGGAGGAATCCCGCATGTCGGCAAGGCCCGCTGCGGCGCTCCGGAGATGGTTCCCCGGGCTGCCCGAAAGAACAGCGTCGGCTCCCGAGGCGGCCGCGCGGCTCAGGAGCGCATCCAGTCCGCCGAAGGGATCTCCGGTGAAAGCCGGCGGCAGGGCGATGGCGATCCGGACGCCGGGGCTGCGCCTTTTCAGCTCCCGGACGCCTTCAAAGGCATCCGGGCGGAGGAAAGACCAGACCGGAAGCTCCAGGATGTCCGCGCCGCATTCGGCGGACTCCGGTCTGCCGTCCCATTCGTAAAGATAAGCGGAAACCAGACCGGGTTTCGTCCCGGCAATCCCGCCTGCCTGTCTGCCGATACGCGGATCCAGGACATCGATATGATCCAGAAGCCCGGCGATCACGGCATCGTCCAGGTCGCGGTCCCGTGACGGTTCGTCGGGCTGAAAGGGCGGCGTTTCGCGCTTGAAGGAACGCACGGCGGCCTCGCGGAAACTCGCGAGGGATTCGCGGCGGATCCGGTTCAGCGCCGAGACCGGAATCCCGGGCAGATGTGCGATCGAAACCTCCCGGATCACAAAAGGGGTATCCCCGCTTTTTGACAATTGTTCCCTGCAGCGTTCTTCCGGAAGCGGACGGCGGTTTTCCGCATCCTGCGTCGCCTCCACATCGGACGCAGCGAAGCGGCTTCGCAGGGTAAGGCCAGCCAGGGATCCGGATAGGGCGGTCCATTCCATGAAATACGCGTCGCCGTCCCGGCCGAACAAGCCCTTGAGCGGCGTCCGGCCACGGTCCGCCGCAAGCGCCTGCGCGGCGAGCCGTGCGTCCGACATCCTGAAAACACGGTCTCCCGCACGGAGCCCTGCGATCACATCGGGATGGAAGCCCTTGACGCGGATCCCCGCGGGAGATGCCGCGACATCGCCGGCAGGAGCGCTCGCGATCTCCTCCCCATCCCCCCGGCGGACCGCCAGGACATCGCCCCTGCCCGGGACGGCCGTTTCCCGGCCGCTCCGCGCGCCGGCACCGCTGCCGGGAGATGCGAGGCCGATGTCCACGGTCCCGAGTCTCGGATTGGCCGCCGTGATCGTCCCGATCTCGACTCCGTGGCTGCCCGCACGGCTTCCGGCCATCATGTCCGGACCCTTCTCACCCCGCAGGTAGCCGTCGGTGAAGCTCCCGCCGCGGTTGAAAGCGACCAGCAGCCTGCTCTCCGTAAGGCCCTCCGGATCTTTCTCCCCTCCGGCATCGATCAGAGAGCGGTATTCGCCCGTCACGATGCCGACATATTCGGGCGAACGCATCCGCCCTTCGATCTTCAATGCGCGGACGCCGGCCCCCGCCAGGCCGACGATATGGTCCGCGGCCGACAAATCCTTGAGCCCGAGTCTCGGCTGCGCCGCCCGCTGCGTTACCGCAGCGGTATGCAGTTCAGAATTCCGCTGCGGTCCCGCAGCTCGTTGCAGTTCAGAATTCCGCTGCGGTTTCCCGCCTCTTTCGAGGCGGTAATCGAGCCGGCACGGCTGGGCGCATTCGCCCCGGTTGCCGCTCCGGCCTCCGATCATGCTGCTCATGAGGCACTGGCCCGAATAGCAGACGCACAGCGCCCCGTGCGCGAAAACTTCCGTTTCGATCCCCCTGCCGGCAGCGTGTGCGGTGATCTCCGCGATCTGGGGCAGGCTCATCTCCCTGGGAAGGATGATCCGTCTGAACCCGAGATCCGCGCAGGCATCGACCGCATGCCGGTCGTAGACCGCTGCCTGGGTGCTCGCGTGGAGCACGATGTCCGGGATCCTGCGCCGGAGCATGTCCGCGAAGCCCATGTCCTGGACGATGATCGCATCCGCCCCGTCCCGCCATGCTCCGGAAGCCGTCTCGAACGCGGCCTCGAGCTCGCTTGCCATCAGGAGGATATTGAGGGCCAGATAGACTCTGCAGGAGCGTTCGTGCGCATAATCGATAGCAGCGGGGATTTCTCCGGCCGTGAAGTTTTTCGCCTTCATCCGCGCGTTGAAAAGCGGGGACCCGATGTACACGCTGTCCGCCCCGTTGCCGATCGCCGCCCTCAGCGACTCGAAATCGCCCGCCGGCGCGAGCAGTTCGATCCTCTTGCTGTCCATCGTGCCTATGCCTCTTTTCCCGACCCTTCCGTCTTCATGGATTATAGCAGAACGCGGCTCGTTTTGCACGGACGCGGCCCTCCGCCGGACGCCGGATGCCGCCGCCGCGAAGTCATTGCATCGCTGCGGAAATAACGTTACAATACAGGTATCCTTTTTCGGACGAGGTGCAATATGGCAAAGAAAATGTGGGACGGGCGATTTTCGAAAGAAACCGATGAGACCGTCAACGATTTCAATTCGTCGATCTCGTTCGACTGCCGGATGTACCGGCAGGACATCCAGGGCAGCATCGCCCATGCCTCCATGCTGGCTTCCCGCGGCATCATATCCCCGTCGGACGGCGAGAAGATCGTCTCGGGGCTTCTGGAGATCGAGCGCGAGCTCGATGTTGGCACGCTGAGGCCGGATCCGGAGGCCGAGGACATCCACATGTTCATCGAGAGCCGGCTGACCGCGATGATCGGCGATGCGGGGAAAAAGCTGCACACCGGCAGGAGCCGGAACGACCAGGTCGCGCTGGACATCCGGATGTATCTGCGCGAGGAGATCGCCGCGGTCCGGGAGCAGCTCTGCGGGCTGTGCCGGACGGTCCTCGGGACGGCGGAGCGGCATGTCGAAACGATCATGCCGGGCTATACGCATCTGCAGCGCGCGCAGCCCGTGACATTTGCCCATCACCTGATGGCGTACATCCAGATGTTTTTCCGCGACCTGTCCCGGCTCGGGGACTGTGGCCGCCGGATGGACGCGATGCCGCTCGGTTCGGGCGCCCTGGCGGCGACGACCTACCCGCTGGACCGGGAGGCCGTGGCGGAGCATCTCCGCTTTTCAAAGCCGACCGACAACAGCATCGACGGTGTTTCCGACCGCGATTTCGTTCTGGAGCTCGCCTCGGACCTCGCGATCCTCATGGTCCACCTGTCGCGTTTTTCCGAGGAGATCGTCCTCTGGTCGTCGGCGGAATTCGGTTTCATCGAGCTCGACGACGCGTTCAGCACGGGGAGCAGCATCATGCCGCAGAAGAAAAACCCGGATGTCGCGGAATTGACGCGGGGCAAGTCCGGGAGGGTTTTCGGCGACCTGGTTGCACTCCTGACCGTCATGAAAGGTCTCCCGCTTGCCTATAACAAGGACATGCAGGAGGACAAGGAAGCCATTTTCGATTCGATCGATACGGTCAAAGCCTGCCTGCCCGCGTTCACCGGGATGATCGGTACGCTCACGGTCCGCGGGGATGCCATGCGCCGGGCCGCGGCGGGCGGATACACCAACGCCACGGACCTGGCGGATTATCTGGTCCGCAAGGGGATCCCTTTCCGCGATTCCCATGAGCTCTCCGGCAGGATCGTAGCCTATGCCGTCGCGCAGGGCAAAGCGCTGGACGAATTGTCGATCGGGGAATACCGGAGCATCGCGCCGGCCGTCGGGGAGGATGTGTACGACAGCATCCGGCTCGAGCAGTGCGTCAACGGGCGCGGCACATGGGGCGGTCCGGCGTTTGCGACTGTCAGGCAGTCAATCGAGAATGCCTATCTCGAGCTCGAGAAATATTCATCAAGGCCGGGCTGAACATAATCTCCGCAGCACGCGGAGCCTTCGTCTTCGCCGGATCCCGCGGATCGCGCCGGCACATCGTCGTCATCCGGGAACGGGATTTCAGGATCCGTCCCGTCATTCGCATCTTCGAGGCCCGGAAGGCCGGCCGTGTCATAACCGTCCATGCCGATCCGGACGAACTCCGCGCTTTCGATCATCGCTTCGTCCTCGGACGGTCCCGCAGCGGGCGCCGATGCCTCGTCGGGCTCCGGACCGGACGCGGATGCCGATGCGTCGCCTTCAGCCGCGCCCGAGGCTTCATCCGGCGTGCCGGTGCCCTGGAGCGCCGTGATTTCCATCATCAGCTGACGGTTAAGCTCATTGACCCTGAGCAGTTCCTTTTTCAATTCAAAGGTCTCATTGCGGTGCACGAACAGATCTTCCTCCGCTTTCGCGATCCGTGACGCGGCCTCCCCTGCCGATGCCGCAAGCCGGTCCGCTTCGTCGCTCTTCCGGTTCAGTGCATCCGTGAGATTGATCACGGTCAGGACCGCGATCTGCACGTCCGACAGCGATGGATGGATGTTCGCCATGCGCGTCAGCAGCTCATCGGCCTGCGCGGCGATGGTTCTCATGTAGTCTTCGCTCTCGTGCGATACGATCTGGTAGGTCACGCCCCCGATGGAAACCGACAACTTTCGCGATTTCGGCGTCTGTTCTTTCATCCTGCATCCCTTCCGGCGTCCCTCCCCGTCCTGGCGCACGGCCCGGCGTGCCTGCCGCGGCGGCCGCTTCCCGCGGGGATGGGTCCCGATATCCCTATTGTATCCCAACCCCATTGGTTTGTCGATTTCTCTTCGATGAAAAAACCGCCCGCTCCCGGAAGGAATGGACGGTCTGATCGATGCGGTTCACCGGCCGCGGGCCGGGCTGTCATTCGCCCGAGAACGGCAGAAGCGCAAGATGCCTTGCCCTCTTGACCGCGATGGTGAGCTCTCTCTGGTGAGCCGCGCAAACGCCGGACATCCTCTTGGGCAGGATCTTCCCGCGTTCGGAGATGAATCTGCGCAGACGGTTGACGTCCTTGTAATCGATATGCGCGACCTTGTCTGCGCAGAAGGCGCAGACTTTCCTGCGAGGCCTGCGGGACTTCATCCCGCGGCCGCCTTCCTTGTCATTATAGTCGCCGCGGCCGCCGCCGCCTTTTCTTTCATATGCCATCGTAAAATACTCCTTTCTTCAAAATCAGAGGTCGAAAGGCAGGGATGTGTCATCGTCGTCGATGGCGAGGAACCCGTCCGAATTGTCGCGTGCGAGCTCCTGGGGATTCTTCGGGCCGGCTGCCTGCGTGCCCTGGGCAGGGCTTTGCCCGCCGTATCCGCCTGAAGTGTCGTCTCGCTTGGACTCGGCAAACTCGATGTCATCGGCTATGACCTCCGTGACATAAACCTTCCTGCCTTCCTTGTCATCGTAATTCCGTGTCTGGATACTGCCGGTCACAAGGAGCTTGCTCCCCTTCCTGCAATATTTGCCCACGAATTCCGCGTTATTGCGCCATGCGACGATCGGGATGAAATCCGCCTGCCGCTCGCCGCCGGCATTCTTGAACCTCCGGTCGACCGCGAGCGTAAAGGTCGCGACCGTAACCTGCGACGGGGTGGTCCTGAGCTCAGGATCCCTCGTCAGCCGGCCCATCAATATCGCCTTGTTCATAGGACACCCTCCCTTTCCGCTCAGTCGTCCTGGCGCGTCACCAGAAAGCGCATCACGCCTTCGGTAATCTTCAGGACTCTCTCGAGTTCGGTCGGAAAATCCGCTTCCGCCGCAAACTTCACAAGATAATAAATGCCTTCGCGCTGATCGTCGATCTCGTACGCAAGGCGCTTCTGGCCCCATTCTTCGATCGCTTCGACGGTTGCGGACGCTTCGATCAGGCCTTTGATCTTCTCATAGGTCGAAGCGATCCCCTCGTCTCCCAATCGGGGGCTCAATACGAAGACAACTTCATATTTTCTGCTCATTCGTGTCACCTCCTCCCGGACTAGAACGGCTCCGAAACGTCGTTCGAAGCGAGGACAGTCATAATACACCACATTTCATGGCAGCGTGGAGATTTTATCATAGAAGATGCCGCCGGTCAATCCTCAAAATCCCCCTTCCCGGCTTTGGTTCCCCGGCTTTGGGCAACTTTGGTTCCCGGTTTTGCAGCGGATCAGATGCCGTGCTTCGTCCGGAGATCCGATCCGGCCTGCGGCGACGAGCGCGTATAACGCAGCGCCGTACGCCGCTTCTTCTTCGCGGTCAGGGATCCACAGGGTCATCCCGAACCGCCGCTCGAGGATCCGCCGAAGCGTGGCATTTCTCCGGATGCCGTTGCCGGAACCGACCAGGATCGTCCGGCCACACGTCTCTCTTTCTCCTGCGGCACGGTAGAGCATGTGAAGTTCTTCCGCGATCCCCTCGAGGAAACCCTCCATCAGATTCTTCGGTGTAAAATTATGCAGCCCGATGTTCGCAATGGAGCCCCGGATGCCCGGCTCTTCCCGGGTCCCTGCGAATCGCGTCGACACGGAAAGCCTTTCCGCATCATCCTCCGCACCATCGTCCACATCCGCGTCCGCATCTGCGTCCGCCAGGCAACGGTCCATCGCCGGGTAAAAGGAGTCGCAGCGGAAGCCGGCCATGGCTGCCGTTTCGCGGAAGAAGCGCTCGAGGATCGAATAAGCGCGTCCCCCGCACAGAGAAGAGCCCACCAGCAGGAAATCCGACCCGGCGTCCGGGCGGTACTCCAGTCCGTCCTTCGTTCCGCCGCATTCCCTTGCCGAAAGGGACACCTGGCCGCCGGTCCCGACATTGATCAGCACGCTGTGCTCCGGGTCCCGCACCGAGCCGAAAAATCCTGCCTGGTTGTCTCCGATCGCCGCCGCCACCGGGACACCGTCCGGAGTGGCGCCGATGATCCGGAATCCGTCCGTGACCGGCGGGAACAGCGCCGGGTCCAGCCCGGCCGCGCGCATCGCCGGCTCGTCGAAGCAACCGTCCGCCAATCGGAACAGCCCGAAACCCGCCGCGTCCGAGGCATGTATCCGAGGCTTTGTCTCGCCTGCCAGCCGCATTGCCACATAATCGTGGATCGTACACACGCACGCCGCCGTGTCGGGCACCAGTCCGTTGTGCAGATTGTAAAAATGCGTCACGCAGCCGAACCCGGCGGCTGCCTTGTATCCCGTCAGCACCGCGAGTCTCTCCGCATACGTTTGACCGCCGCCGTACGGCAGGTCCCCGCGGCCATCCTGCCAGGTGTACAGGCAGCCGGCCGCTTCTCCGCGGTGGTCCGTATAAACGATCCCGTGCATCTGCCCGGTCACGCCGATGCAGACGGCCGGCCCGCATTCCGACACCAGCGCGTCGACGATCGACCTGCATTTTTCCAGGATCCGGTCGGGATCCTGTGTCTTTTCCCATGCCTTTCCCATCTCCAGGAATGTGTCGTTGGGTGTACAGAACGAGCGGAGGACCTGTCCCGTCTCAGGGTCGGCCGCAATCCCGCAGATCGTGGTGGTGCCGATATCCAGTCCGATGGCCCGCATGGTTTATCCTCCTGCACTCTCCATTATACATCGCCGGCCCTGCCCGGCGCATCGCTGTTCCGGAACGGTCCTGAAATCCGAGGGAAAGAAAAAGGAAAGGCCGCTTCGTCGGGCGTCTGAGCCTGCCGAAGCGACCTCTCCCATATTGCCGACCGGAAATGCGGACCCGGCCGAAACGTCCGGCCTGTTGCCGCCGCTTCGTTCAGCGGGCTTCCATGATGCTCGCGACGGCAGCTTCCGCCGCCGATGCCGCGTCCGGCGTATAGATGTCCGCGCCGATGCTCTTCGCGAACGCGTCGTTGACCGGAGCGCCGCCGACCATGATCGTGAACTTCTCGCGGACGCCTTTGGCCTTCGCGGCTTCCACCACGTTTTTCATCTCGCCCATCGTCGTCGTCAGGAGAGCGGAGCAGCAGATGACCTGCGCGTTGTTCTCGATGGCCGCTTCCACGAACTTCTCGGCCGGGACATCCACGCCGAGGTCGATGACTTCGAGCCCTTTGCCCTCCATCATCATGCCGACAAGGTTCTTGCCGATGTCATGCAGGTCGCCCTTCACCGTCCCGAGGACGATCCTGCCCGTCGCCTTCACGCCGTCGGCGACCAGCAGGGGCTTGAGCAGTTCTGTTCCGGCCTTCATCGCACGCGCGGCGATAAGGACGTCCGGGACATACACTTCATTGTTCTTGAACTTGACGCCGACGACGCCCATGCCGGAAAGAAGCCCTTCCACGAGGATCGTCTGTGCGGGAATGCCGCTGTCGATGGCGGTCTGCACCATCTCCTTGACATCCTTGGCTTTGCCCTTCTGCAGTGCCTGTGAGATCTGTTCCAAAAGTTCCATCTGTGTTCCCTCCAAAAAATAGTTTGCCGTGATCCTTCCAATATTCCAAACCTTTCGGATCCTGCCTTATCCGTCCGTCCGGCGGCCTTTAACGCCCGCGGTCCCCCGGACGCCGCTTCCGGCCTTCCTGCCGGCTTCGGTCTTGATCTTGCCGCGCGATTCCCGGAACTTCCCGGGCGTCACGCCGGTCATCTTCTTGAACACCTTCGAAAAATAGCTCTGCCCCTCGAATCCCACACTGGAGGATATGTCGACCAGCGGGACCTGGTCATTGAGGAGCAGCTTCTTCGCGGCCTCGATGCGGAGCTTGTTGACATACAGGTTGAAATTGTCTCCGATCTCCTCCTTGAACACCCGGCTGAAGTACGCGGGGCTCAGGTACACATGGGAGGCCGTCTCTTCGAGCGTGATGCGCTTGTCAAAGTTCTTCCGGATGTAATCCACCGCCCGGTAGATCACGTCGACATGCTTGACATCCGTCAGGTTGAAGACCTGGTCGGTGAACCGGACCATGATCCCCGACAGCCAGTAGGTCAGCTCCTCGATGTTGCGGAACGAGTTGATCCGGCCGAGATACGTGTAGTTGAGCCCGAAGATCTGCTGCGCGTCCGCCCCGCCCTTGATGGCCGCCCTTGAAAGCAGGACCACGAGCTCGAGGACCCGGGACCGGATCACCTCGAAGCTTCCTCCGCTCGCGAAGAAGATCTGCCCGAGGATCTCGTTGAGGACTTTCTGCGAACCGTGCTTGTCGCCGGTCTCGATCAGCTCCATCAGTTCCTGTTCCTTCTCCATCGGATAAGGCTCGTACTCCTGGTGGGGCGCGAAAGACTTCAGGTATTTGATCTGCTCGGCCATCTCGGCCTGCTGCTCGCCTTTCGCCTTCTGCTCCTCGATGACATCGAAGGTCCCGTCCGAAACGGCCTTTGCCATGTAGTAGAGCAGTTCGCTGTAAAAATTGACCTTCGATGTGGAAACGACCGGGACGGAGCGGATCGCCTCATCGATCTCCCGGACGGCCGCCGGCGACACGCCGTACCGCGACAGAAAATCATCCGTCAGGAGCTCGTCGGATTCGACCATGCTGATCGGGCCTGCAAGGAACGCCCCTTCGATGGACCCGTCCCACACGATCGGGGCCGTCCATACGGTCAAGCCGAGCGGGCAGAAAAACACGTATTTCCCTCCGAACCGCTCCGACTGGTAACAGCCGTACAAATGCGAGTTGAGGCAGATATTCGCCAGCTTTTCCGTTTCGCCGCACGCGCCGCAATAAAAATGTTCAGATGCCAAGGTGCATACCGTGAGTCCGGCTCCGGGCTCGCTGGATACGGAAACCGTTTCCCCCTGGGAATTGACCACCCGGCACGGGACTCCTGTCGCTTTGCGATAGGTATCGGCAGCCTTGACCGCCTCGCTGAAGTCGAAAGGATGGACCGTCTGGAAATCGCTGTTCCTGTTTTCCACGCGAGCACCTCATTCAGATTGTAAAAGACATACGGGAATAATAATACAACATTTTTGTCATAAACTGCACTATTTTACCATTTATGAAAAAAATGCTCGGACCGGGCACGGCCTAATGGCCGCGGCGCACTTCGATGACGTCGCTGATCGCCTTGAGGCGGCCGACGATCCTGTCATACTGCGTATGGTCGGAGATCTCGAGGGTCATGGTGAGCGTCGCGGTCACGTCCTTGAGAGAGGAAAGGTTCCCCGATAAGATGGAGGCCTTCTCTTCCGCGATCGCGTTTGATACATCGGCGAGGAGATTTCTCCGGTCCCGCGCGAGGATGGTCACTTCCACCTGAAAACCGGACGTGATCTTTTCGCGGTCCCAGAAAACCTCGATCAGCCTCGAGGCGCGTTCCGCCTCTTTGCCGGAAAGGCCGGATATCGCCAGGATATTGCGGATGTTGCTGCAGTCGACGCGGTGGACGGCGATCCCGCGGCCCCGGGTGATATAGCCGATGATCTTGTCGCCGGGGACGGGGTTGCAGCACCGGGACAGGCTGACCAGGCAGTTCTCGATGCCCGGGACGGTGATCCCGTGGTTGTTGCCGGGCTTGGGCTTTTTCGCCTTGCGGGGCGGGACCGCTTCGGCCGTCTGCCCGTCGCTGACGGTGATGACGCTGCTTTGCGGGCTGTAGACCACCTGGCCGGAAGGTGTGACGCGGAATCCGGTCTTGGCCCGCTCGGATTCCGGCAGGGAACGGATGTATTCGTCCCGCAGCCTGGGGATGATTTTCCCCGCGGAGATCCCGCCGTAGCCGATGGCGGAGTAAAGGTCGTCGACGGACTGGAGGGTGTGCTTGCGCAGGATCGGTTCGAGGAACTCCTGCTTCATGAGCAGATGCGGCGCGAATCCGGTCTTCTTGAGCTCGTGTTCGAAAATGTCGCGGCCGCGCACGATATTTTCTTCCCGCATTTCCTTTTTGAACCATTGGTTGATCTTGCTGCGGGCCGACGCGCTCTTGACGATCTTGAGCCAATCCCGGCTCGGGCCGTGGACTTTGTCGGATGTCAGGATCTCGACGATGTCGCCGTTGTTGAGCGTATAAGTCAGCGGAACGATCCGCCCGTTCACCTTGGCGCCGTACATCCTGTTGCCGATGCCGCTGTGGATCGTATAGGCAAAATCGATCGGGATCGAGCCGGCGGGCAGCGATATCACCGCGCCCTTCGGGGTGAAGACGAACACCTCATCGGCGATCAGACCGTTCTTGAGGCTTTCCATGAACTCCCCGGCATCCCGCATGTCCTTCTGCCACTCCAGCAGCTGGCGCAGCCAGGCAAGCTTACCCTCGAAGCCGTCCTCGCTTTTCGCAGCCGGGACGTCTTCCTTGTACCGCCAGTGGGCCGCGATGCCGTATTCGGCGGTCCGGTGCATGAGCAGCGTCCGGATCTGCACTTCGAACGGGATCCCCTTGGGGCCGATCACGGTCGTGTGGAGCGACTGGTACATGTTGGGCTTGGGCATCGCGATATAGTCCTTGAAACGGCCGGGCATCGGGCGGTACATCTCGTGGACCGCCCCGAGGACCGAGTAGCAGTCCGACACCGTATCTACGATGACGCGGACCGCGAAGAGGTCGTAGATCTGGTCCAGGAGCTTGCCCTGGGTCTTCATCTTGCGATAGATGCTGTAAAAATGCTTGGGCCGTCCCTCGATCTCGCATCGGATCCCCATGCCGGCGATCTTGTCCTTCAGCTCGCTGATGACCTGCTCCAGGTATTTCTCCCTGTCGCTCCGCTTCTGGGAAATGGCGCCCACCAACTGGTAGAACGCGTCCCGGTCGATATACCGGAGACAAAGGTCCTCCAGCTCCCACTTGATCCGGTAGATCCCGAGCCGATGGGCCAGAGGGGCGTAGATGTCCAGAGTCTCCCGCGCTTTCTCCAGCTGCTTCTCGGGAGAAACGCTGCCGATCGTCCGCATGTTGTGAAGGCGGTCCGCAAGCTTGATCAGCACGACCCGGATGTCCTTTGCCATGGCCAGGAACATTTTGCGGAAATTTTCGGCCTGGATCTCTTCCTTGGATGAATAGGGGATCCGGCCGAGTTTCGTAACACCGTCCACGAGCGACGCGACCGACGGGCCGAACTGCGCTGTGATGTCGTCGAGCGTCACGTCCGTGTCTTCGACGGTGTCGTGCAGCAAGGCCGCGATCAGGGTGTCTTCGTCCACTTCGAGCTCGGTCAGGATCTCGGTCGTCGCGATGGGATGGGTGATGAAAGGAATGCCTTCCGCACGCATCTGGCCGGCGTGCGCCACGGCCGCGAAACGCCAGGCCTGCTCGAGCCTGTCCGCCCGTACGGCACCCGTATAGGCGCGGTATTTATCGATGATGGCCTGCATCTGGGGCGGGACCGGCTCCGCGGCAGGTCTCCCTACAGGATCCGCGGGAATACCCGCGGCGGCACTTTCCGCCGGACCGGCGGAAATACCGTCCATTTTCACCATCGTACTGTCATCATCCGTCATTGGTCCGCCATCCCTGGTTCCGCAAACAGCATCCGGTAGGTCCCGGATCCGGACAGGCTGACCTTCTGCACATTCGGAAGGATCCTGAATATACACCTGAATGGTGAGATCCTTCTCAATT